>DAOVDS010000172.1 GCA_030669415.1 bacterium | reverse complement strand
GCGATAATCTCGTGTCGCGCATGCGCCATGAGCGCTTCGTTACGCCCGTTTAGTACTGCGCGGACGTCGTTGTAGATAGTCTGCCTGGGCACTTCGAGTATCTCGGCAATCTCGCCCGCCGTGATGCCCCGCACTAACAGCGAGGTGACTTTCCGGCGCCGCTGAAATACCTTCGTCCTCGGATAAGCCATGACCAACTCCCTTCTGAAGAAATCCAAATTCCAAAGCTCAAATGCCAAATCAAATCCAAAGTCCAAATGACAAACTGTGACTCAACCACGCAGCCAGTTAGCCGGCGGGCTTGCCCGCCGTTTAGCGGCGCAGCTTGCTGCGCGTGTTTTCCTCCTTTCTGTAAAGACGTTGTTTAACCACTGAGGCACAGAGGACACGGAACAAGGTGGTTTCGGGTTCCGAGTTGCGAGTTCCGAGTGTTTCTTTGCCGCAACCCGTAACTCGTAACGAGCTTCCTCTGCATTCACTGCGTTCTCTGCGGTTATCCCTTTCACCTTCAACCTCGCACCCTGATTATACAACGTGGTTTAATAAATGTAAAGGACAATCTGCCGAAAGCGCGCAAAAAGTGAAAAAACTTGACCGGCGCCGCGAAGTGGAGCGGGTGAGAACGACGAATGAACGTCACCCGTTCAAATTGAATGTGCTCCGGGTGTTGCGAGCGGCCTGTTTGTGTACTATACTGAGTCAGATGTCATCAGGGCTAATGGTGGATAGTATGACTACTGCGGAACTGCCGGGCGCGAACGGGAAGCCGAAAAGGCATCTCTGGCGATGGATTATCGGGATACCGGTTGCGGCTGCCCTGCTCTTCATCGCAATTGTAAGGCCCACCTCTCCCAACAGTCCCGGAGAAATGGTTCATGCAATCGTTGCCTTTCTCACTGCCGGTCTGTTTATTTCACTTCTTTTGAGCAAAAGACGACGGCTGCTTGTTCGGCTGTTCCTCTCGGCATCGGGTCTCTACTATACTACAGGAGCCATAGTATTTGTCGTAAAAGGCGATCCATGGTTTTCTACAGGTAAGCTAATGCCTCCTGAGTCCCCGGTTTTAGGAGTAATAGGAATTGCGTACGGTGCCGGTCTGATACTGTTGGCGGTGTTTATCAAGAAGCCTGTGAACCTGTCATGGAAATTCAGGAAATCCGAAAGCAAACAGCAGGATGAAGAATAGTACAATCTGAATTGACTCTCTTTTCCGATTCAGCGATTCTGTTCAGCTTTCGGCATGGGGGCAATTCTTTCTCGCTAAATCCAGTCGAGTTTTTCTGCTATATTCACTTTTTCCATATCGCACCTTTTTCTGATTATTTGCGTTTCCTGCCGTAACCGCCGGCGCCGGGGGTTTCGATGCGGATGATGGAGCCGGCGGGGGCGTCGAAGCTGGTCTTGCCGGGCAGCTTCACTTTCTTGCCGTCCGGTTTTATCAGCGTGTTTCTGCCGGGTTTGCCGGGTGAGCCGCCTGCGAGGGCGTAGGGCGCGCCTGCCCTTCGTTCGGAGAGTATGCTTACGTGGCAGTCGCTCAAGAGCTCGATTTCTCTTACCAGACCATCCCCGCCGCGTCGCCTGCCCTTTCCGCCGGAATTGCGGCGGATTTTGTATGAGCGAACGCGAAGGGGATAGGCTTGCTCGATTGCCTCGACGGGGGTGTTGAGGGTGTTTGTCATGTGGGTGTGGACGCCGCTTACGCCGTGCGCGCCGCGTGAAGCGCCTGAGCCGCCGGCTATTGTCTCGTAATAGGTGAAGTTGCGGCCGGTATTCAGGTCGGCGCCGCCTATTGCGAGGTTGCTCATGGTGCCTGCCGAGGCGGCGGGGATTTTCTCAGGCAGCGCCTGCGCGAGCGCACCGAGCACGACGTCCACGATTCTCTGCGAGGTCTCGACGTTCCCGGCGGATACGGCGGAGGGGTAGACTGCATTGAGGAGTGAGCCGACGGGCGCATCGATTCTTATTGGGCGCAGGGCGCCGGCGTTGGCGGGCAGGTCGGGAATGTCGTCGAACGAGTCAGCGAGCGCCATGAAGCAGTAGAAGACGGCCGAGACCGTGACTGCGAAAGGGCAGTTGACGGGCCCGCGTGTCTGCGCGGCGGTGCCCTCGAAGCTGAGCTGTGCGCCGTTACCGCTTATATGGAGCTTCAGCGCGATTCTCAGCGGCCCGCTGTCGAAGCCGTCGTCGTCGAGGCAGTCTTCGAAGGCGTAGGTCCCGTCCGGGATGCGCGATACTGCCGTTCGCATCATGCGCTCGGAGTAGCTTACAAGCTCCTTGCAGTAGCGGGCGAGCTCTTCCTGGCCGAAGCGCTGCGCGAGCTCCCTGATACGCAGGACGCCGCGGCGGCCGGCGGAGAGCTGGGCGAAGATGTCGCCCTTCCGCTCGGCGGGGGTGCGCACGTTGGCGAGGATGAGGTCAAGCACGTCTGTGTTGACGGCGTCGCTTTCGCAGAAGACGACAGGCGGGATTATCAGGCCTTCCTGGTGGATATTTTCGCACAGGCCCATGGAGCCGGGCGAAGTTCCACCGATATCGGCGTGGTGCGCGCGGTTGGCGACGTAGAACGCGGGCTCGTCGTCGTCGAGGAAGACGCCCTCGACCATGGTGAGGTCGGGCAGGTGCGTTCCGCCGTGGAACGGGTCGTTGAGGATTACGACATCGCCCTTCTGGAACTGGTGGAACCGGACGGCGCTGCTTACGGAGCGGGGCATGGAGCCCAGATGCACCGGTATGTGAGCGGCCTGCGCGACGAGGCCGGCGTGCGCGTCGAATATGGCGCAGGAGAAGTCGCATCTCTCCTTGATATTGGGGGAGAAGGCGCTTCTTCGCAGCGTTACGCCCATCTCGTCGGCCGCCTCCTGGAGCAGGCTCTTGAATATCTGCAGCTTTACGGGGTCTGTTTTCATCTTTTTCTCAACCACGCCCGGACTGAAGTCCGGGGCTTCATTACCCGCGCCCTGAAGGACGCGGCTTCGGAATCACTCCTTTTGAATTATCAGGTTGTTATAGCCGTCCACCTTGCACGTGCAGCCGGGTGGCACGATGGTGGTGGCGGAGTACTCGCCGACAATCGCCGGGCCCGGGAGGCTGTTACCCGGCAGGAGCTTTGTGCGGTCGTACAGTCCGGCCTTGTGCCACTTGCCGGCCCAACTCATCTTCTGAGTGCCGAGGCGGGCTCGGCTATCGACGCCGCCCACGCGCATTGTCCTTCGGCGCATGCGGCGCCTGTGCTCCCTGACAATCGCGCGCAGCCTGACAGTCACGATTTCGACAGGGCGGCCCCGGTCGCAGTAGCCGTACTCGTGCTCGTGCGCCTTGTGGAATGCCTCTTCAAGGCCCTTTTGCATCGTGACGTTGAGCTCGAAGGACTGGCCCACGTAGCGCATGTCGGCGCTCATGAGGTACTGGCCCTGGTCAATACTGACGCCGGCGCGGGCGAGGTCGGAGTCGGCCCTGCGCTTGAGCGGGTCGAACAGGTAGAAGAAGTAGCCGCCGCGCAGGCCGCCGGTGGGCTGGAAGACGGTCTTGGAGTAGTCCCGCACAGTGTCGGCGAAGAGCAGGCCGCAGGCGGAGAAGACGCCCGGGTTCGGTGGCACGAGAACGCCGCTGATGTCGAGCCGCGCCATGAGGCTCGCCGCGTGCAGGGGCCCTGCCCCGCCGAATGCGACAAGGAGGAATTCTCTCGGGTCGTACCCGCGCTCGACCGAAATGAGGCGCAACGCCTGCTCGACGTTCGAGTCGGCCACGGCGACAATCCCCTGGGCAAACTCATCTCGTGTCATCTTCAGTCGCGCTGCGAGCTTTTCCACAGCCTCACGCGAGGCCTGCGCGTCAAGAGGCATGGCGCCTCCGAGCAGGCCGGAGGCGGGGAGCCTGCCGAGAAGCAGGTCGGCATCGGTCAGGGCGGGGAACTTCCCCTGACCGTAGCAGGCGGGGCCGGGGTCGGAGCCGGCGCTCTGTGGGCCGACCCGAAGCGCGCCACCGGCATCGATGTGCGCAATGGACCCGCCGCCCGCACCGATTGTGTGGATATCTATTACAGGCACCTTGACAGGCAGTCCGGCGGACATGCAGCTTGCGGTAAAGGGGATTTCGCCCGTGGAGAGGCAGACGTCGGTCGAGGTGCCGCCCATATCGAAGGTGATAATGCGCTTATACCCCGCGATATCGGCGATGCGCCGTGCCGCGATAACGCCGGCGGCGGGGCCTGAGAGGATTGTGTGAACCGCGGCGGACTTCGCATCTTCGGCAGGCAGGGAGCCGCCGTTTGACGCCATTATGCGAAGCGAAGGCACGCTCCTGCAGGCAAGCAGGGTGTCGATGTGGCGCTCGAGGACGGGCGATGTGTAGGCGTTTATGGCGGTCGTCGAGAGGCGCTCGTACTCGCGGAACTCGGGCAGGAGATCGCAGGAGGCGGAGACGTTGAAGCCGCGCCTACGCAGGTGCTCGGCGACCTTGAGCTCGTTGTCGGGGTTGACAAACGAGAAGAGCAGGCACAGCGCGACTGACTCGACCTTCCGCTTCTCCAGCTTCGCGACGAGATGGTTGAGCTCTTCCCTGCCCGGCCTGGAAAGAATCTCCCCGCTGGGCAGTGTGCGGTCCGTAACGCCGAAGCGCAGGCTGCGAGGGACGAGAGGGTCGGGCTTTTTCACAACGAGGCTGTAAAGCTCCGGGCGGTCCTGCCTGCCAATTTCGATGAGGTCTTCGAAGCCCGCACTCGTCACGAGCGCCGTGCGTGCGCCCCTTCTTTCGAGAAGCGCGTTCGTGGCGACTGTCGAGCCGTGGACAACATCGAATCGCCGCTGCTCCCCGATTCCGTCCAGGCCGCAGACAACGGCATCCGCCGGGTTGGCGCGCGTAGAGGGCACTTTGAGTATCTCTATCCGGCTGCCCTCGAGGTAGGCGAAGTCGGTGAATGTCCCGCCTGTGTCAACGCCGATAAACTGCAGTTGCTTTTCCGTCATGACCTACTACTGCGTCACTATTAAAATTGTACGTTCCTGTGTGCGTCTGTACTTCCAGAACACAGGAACTTCAACAGCTATTTTCAAAAGTGGCAAGCCACTACTTGTGCTCCAGCAGCTCGCCAAGCCGGCGCGCGTTCTGCGCCGCCTGGGCAGCGTGGCAGTTGTTGAAGAAGATGTAGACTTTCTTCGCCTGAGCGGCAAGCTCGCTGACTTTGGGAATCCACTCGGCGAGCTCTTCCTCGCTATAGAGGTAGTTGTAGCGGTCCTTGCCGCCCTTCGCGTACCACCTGCCGGCATCACGGCTGTGGAAGCGCACGTAGGCGGGCTCGGCCGTAAACACGGCGCGGCGGTCAGGCAGGTCGCGGTGCTCGGGCTCATCCACGCAGCAGCAGGAAATGCCCTGCTGTTTGAGGAAGTCGAACACTTCCTGTTTCTGCCAGGTGTTGTTGCGGAACTCCACCACAAGCGGCACGCCGGGAAGCTGCTCGTGTAAGTAGTAGAGGTAATTACGGTTGTCGGGCGTGTTTTTGAACGCCGGCGGGAACTGCGCCAGAACCGCACCGAGGCGCCCGCTCTGGACAAGCGGGGCGATGGCGTCGCGGTACTTCTTGAAGACATCTTCCTCGCCGGACTCGTGTGTCATGGCCTTGTTGGCTTTGACAACGAACTCGAACTCGGGCGGTGTTTTGGCAAGCATGTTCTCGAACGTGGAGGGCTTGGGGATTCCGTAGTAGGTGAAGTTGAGCTCGACTGCGGGGAAGTGCTGCGCGTAGAAGGCGAGCATGCCGTCTTTCTTCGTACCCTCGGGATAGAACACACCCGCCCAGTCCTTGTAGTAGTACCCCGACGTGCCGATGACAATCACAGCGTGACTCTCCTGCGTAAGACATATATAGTAGTCACCAAGACGCGGAGAACACAGAGAAAATAGAAATAAAACAACTGACTTGACACGAATAGCTGGATAAAGAGGCGAAGCTTGACACAATTGCGAAGAACGTCAAGGGGTTTATCTAATGCCTTTCTAAAGCTGCCTAATAGTATCTTCGTCCTGTGGAAACCTTTTAAGTAGAAAGGCGATAAATGATTGTCTGTTCTTCAAACGGTTTTCAAACTCATGTTTCCTCATGCCGATGCTACGAGTGCATCTTTCTCTGACCGTGTTTGGAGTAACATTCCGCTGTTTTGCGACAAGCTTGAAAGCCTCCGTCAGCGGTTTGCCTTGATAGTAAAGTCGTGCAACATCGAGAATTTGGGCAAGGCCTTCTGACCTCGGTCTATGAGTTTTGGCGTCTTCACTCTCCTGCGAAATAAGTTTGCCTACAAAGGGTGGTGTTTTCCTCTTTGCTGCTACGGACTTGTCCTTAACAACGTCGAAAGAATGAATCGGAACTTCTACTTCAACCTTTTCGCAACAATATGTCTTGAACTCAATGATTTTCGGCGGGGACCGCAAGCTCTTACAAGCTTCTTCCAACTTGGGAGTTTTGGAGTCGATTATGATTACGATTTGCGGAGTGGAATGGATGACGACATCGGTAAGGTGTTTGTAAGTGTCCACACTAATACCCATGGATGCAACTATGCGCTGCATGTCCGTGTTTCTTTTGATCTCGTCATAGAACACACTTGTCAACCGGTGCCGAGCTGCGGCATTTCCTATTGCGCTATTGAATTTGCTTATCTGTGACACTATATGATCATGTAAAGGGTGGCCGGACAGTTCCACTTCAATTATGTACCACTTATCACGGGCAATTACGAAACCGTCCGGTATTGTGCGAATCCCAGCCCTACTTTCTATCTTTGTTTTGTCGAAGAAGAAGCAGTTGCTATCGAATATGTAACGGATGTGCTCCTTGACAAATGACTCCAATTCGTCTTCATTCTTGTACTTATGCGGGAAATATCTAACTCCATCCTTTACCAAGATTCTCATGAGGAAACTCCCCAATGCGGCGTAAGAATTGGTCTTGTTCTCATATCTCCCAGATAAACCTGACCTACGACCTCCATGGGCCGTTTCGGCGTAATAATACATCAACAATAGGCACGTTGCAAGCTGTAATCCGGGCCAGGATGCGTGTCGGATTTGGAGGTGATTTCCCGGAAGCAGCATGCCGGAAGTCGTGGTGGAAGACTGCAAAGCCGCGGCGTTCACCGCCGCGGATAGATTAGAATTTCCCCACCGGTAAACGGTGGGGCTTTGGAATTTCTACCTGCAAACAACACACACGCCCGCAGGAGCGATGTGAATGCAGGGAGAATTAAATGACCCTGAATAAAACCTCCGGCGTCTTGCGCGAAGCGGTTTGCCGTGATAGAATCGGAATTGCGCAGACTACTACACCGTCACTATTGAAATTGTACGTTCCTGTTTACGTCTTAACTTGCAGAATACAGGAAACTCAACAGCCATTTTCAAAAGTGGCAAGCCACTACCGGGCAAGGAGACGGCATGGGCAAGCTCAAGACGAACCGGGATTTGTACAGGTTCGTCGTTAACCTTTCAGTCGGGAAAGAGGCGCAAAAACGGCCCATTGAGGAGTACCTGCGGGCCTTGTGGTCGCTGGCAAAACGGCACAGGGATTTCGAGGCTATCGAGCTGAACGAATTCGCCCGTATGCTTGAAGAGGCGTTTACCGCGCCGGCTCCCGAGTCCGTTTCGATGAATTCAGAACCCGGAAAGACAACTGAGGGCGAGTTCGAAAAGTGGGAGCGCACCTTGCTTTTACAGATACGCACCTTGCAGCGGATGGAGAAAGACGGCTCGATTAACGACAGGCTACGCTACCTCAATGGGGTTACATCGCCCGGTGGGACGGTCTGGTACAATTTCGACCCGGGGGCCTATCTTGAAGGCGGGGTTTGGGACGCTTTCGGCGGGTGGGAATCGGAAGATGAAAGTTATTTAGAGTTTCCCGACGGAGACTCAACTTCGCAAAATGAAAAAGGCGCGATTCCTCTCCTGGACCCGCGGCACAGGACCAAGCCGGCAATCAGGATGCCGCATGTCACGTGGCGGGGCTTTACAAAGTTCATCAACTGCGGTAGGGGCCACGGATAGACCCGATTCTGCCTTACGCTCACTTTCCGAGCTGTTTTTTGCACTGGTCGATGACTTCCTGCGCTTTTTTGAGCAGGTCGCTTTCGGGGTGCTTGTCAATCAGGTTTCCCATCATCCTGGCCGCGCAATGGAGGCACAAAATAACGCACAAAACCATTGCTTCAGCCGGGTGCAAGACTTATACTGCGCAGACAAGCAGAGGTAACGGTCAAGTCGCCGGATTGATTGTAACAGGACAAGCACGGTGAATGTGAAAACGCTGTTTTCAGGAATAGCCAGGTTATTTTCAGCGAAGCAATATGATGAGGCTCAGGGTCTGTTAGAGGAGAACAAGGAGATTCTGCCGGAGCCGGTTTACAGGAAGCTGCGGGCGGGGATGGAGCAGTGGCGGCTTATTGAAGAAGACTTAGATGGAGTAATTGAGCGGTTCAAGCAGGATAAGCGTATCAAGGGGGCGCTTATTTACGGCAGCACGGCACGATGGTGGGGAACTCCCGACAGGCTGCTTTCGCCGGAAGTGCATGATGTTGATATGATTGTTATAGTAGAGGGATTCGGAGACAGAGACGAGGCCATACTGACAGTCGCCAGGCTGAGAGGTAAGACGCGAATACCGATAGACACCTCGGTCTACAATGTTGAAATGTGGAAGCGCATCAAGGAGAAAGACCTCTTTACGAAGCAGGAAGTGCTGCCGAAAATGAAAGTGCTTTATGGGAAGGTGTAGCGATGGATACGCAGAATAGCCGGGACTGGCGCGACTGGCTCACAGATGCGAAGAGGGACAAGAAGCTCGGCGAGAAAGCCGTGGATGATCCGGACCTCAGGGGCAAGATAGCGCTGTGTGCGCATCAGATGATGGAACATGTTCTTAAGGCAGTTCATCTGAATCTCAAAGGCAGCCTCGCCCCCAGAACCCATGCTCTCCCGCGGCTTGCGGCACTTGTGGAAGACTCCGATTTGTCGTCTTTTTCCACTTCTGAGGAGGAAAAGGCTTTTCTTGAATTGCTTGA
>DAOVDS010000137.1 GCA_030669415.1 bacterium | reverse complement strand
TCGTGGAAGCAGGCGCGGTAAATCTCCGGCTCCTTATCGGGGTTCAGGTTGATCAGCTTGGCGTAGCAGCCCGCTTCGAAATTCGCAATACCGTTCTCGCTCCAGCCGTGCTCGTCATCGCCCAGGAGTGCCCTCCTCGGGTCGGCCGACAGGGTCGTCTTTCCCGTGCCAGACAGGCCCAGGAGCAGCGCGCTGTCGCCGTCCGGGCCCTCGTTGGCAGAGCAGTGAAGAGGCAGCAGGCCCTCACCTGGAAGAATGTAGTTCATAACGGTGAAAATCATCTTCTTCACGCTGCCGCCGTAGGCGGAGCCATAGACAATCCCTACGCGCCTGTGGAAGTCCATCGCGACCGCAATGCTGAAAGTCTGGCGGTTGACAGTCAGCACGCGCAGCCTGTCCTTGTACTTCTCTGGCTCAAGTCTGTGGTAGAGCAGGGCGAGCAGCGTGAAAGGGCGCTCCGCAAATACGCTGCGCGAGACATCCTGCGGCACGGGGCGGAACATGTTGTCGGTAAAGAGCGCGCTTGCGGCGAAGTCGGTGACTGTCTTTACAGGCATGGCCCAGGCGCTGTCGGCACCAACGACGCGGTCTGTAACGTAGAGTTTCTGCACCTTCGAGAGCGCTGCGAGCGCATCCTCGAAAATCATGTCGAAGGTCTCTGGCTCCATGGGTATGTTGTTAGGCGAGTCCCAGTCGATGTTCGGACCGCTCTGCTCGTCGCGGACAATGTAGGTGTCCTTGGGGCTTCGGCCCGTGGACTCCGGCGGCGTCCAGCACGCGAGCGCGCCATTGGCGCTTACTACCGCCTCTTTGCGCTCAACCACCTCCCGAATCATCTCTTTGCGGCTGATGTTGTCCGCAACGTTGCTGTGCTTCCCAAGCAGCTCTTCGATTCTCTTGTGCATATCCATCCCGGTGCTCCTCTGAGATAACCAGACGAAGGCAACAGTAAAACTCTGCTCCTGACCGAAGTCAAGCGAAATCACTCCACAGCGATGAGGCAGAAATATCACGGAGAATGTTGAGCCAATTTGCGAAATGCAGCTACTTGGTGGGCTTCCAGATGTACTTGCCGGTCTTGTCGATGTAGCCGTACTTGTAGCCGACCTTCACCCAGGCAACCCCATTGTGGAAAAGGTTTACCTGGTCGAATCTGAAGTCAATTACCAGCAGGCCGCTCTTGTCAATGAAGCCGACCTTGGACCCGTCCCATACACCGGCGAGCCCCTCGGAGAATTTGCCGCATTCTTTGAAGCACGGCTCAATCACCATCTTGCCGTTCCTGTCCACGTAGCCAAAGCGCCAGCCAGCTTCATCACTTACTCCGACAGCCGCAAGGCCTTCAGAGAAAACGTCGACGGTAAAGAACTTCACCTCTGTAACCATCTTGCCGGTTCTGTCAATATGACCCCAGTTCGCGGCAATTTCAACGGGTGCCCGCCCCTCGGAAAAGGGACACGCTGTATCGAACTGCGCCTTGATGACCAGGCTACCCTTCTTATCAATGTAGCCCCACTTGTTTCCAACGTTTACAGCCGCGAGGCCATCGGAAAAGGACTGCGCTTCGTAGTACTGAGGCTCTACAACAAACCTCCCGGCTTTGTCTATGTAGCCCCACTGGTTGTCTTTTTCTACTGGTGCGAGACCTTCAGAGAAATCACACATTTGGTTAAAGGGGTGGTATATGACTATTTTCCCTTCCTTGTCTATGTATCCCTTAAGACTGTCGATTTTAATCCGTGCGAGCCCCTCAGAGAAATCCTCCGCCCAGTCAAGGAAGGGTTCGACGATGAATTCTCCAGTTGTGTCAACATATCCCGCACTCCCGTCGAGCCATACGACCGCCCTGCCTTCCCGGAATGCGTCGGCGCTGTCAAACTGCGGCTTGACGACGATGTTACCAGAGGTGTCAATGAACCCCACCATGTCGTCAACTTCGACTGCTGCAAGACCTTCAGAGAAGTCTTCCGCGGACTCAAACTGAGGCTTGATGACAATCTTCCCGGTTTCGTCAATGTAGCCGAATTTGCCATCAACTTTCACACGCAGGAGTCTGGGCAACTGTTGTCTCTGCTCCTGCCCTGCCTTTTCCTCTCTCATCGCCGACTGGCAGGAAAAAGCCACAACTACAAAACAGGCGAATAACAGGATGGTTGTTTTTTCCATTGTTGGCCTCCGGACGGGGCTACTCGCTGCCCAGTACCTTGCTCTTGCTGTCGGCGAGCGAGTCTTTCAGGCTCTTGCAGCTTCTGTACCTGATGACGCCTGACTCATCTATGAAGAAGCTGCGCGCGCCTGTCTTGCCCGGCTTTACGGGCCACGCCACCGCCGAGTACGAGGTGTCCTTGTTGTCCACGTCGAAGAAGTAGCCGCTTTTCTTTCCCGCGGCGAGCTTGGCGTCAATCAGGCCCCACTTCTCGAAATCCTTGAATGTGCCGTACTTCCCGTAGCGGGCGTTGTAGAGTTCCTGCGCGGAGGATATCGTCCGCAGGGCTGCGATTGCGTGCGCTTCGTTTGCAGCTATGGCAGCCGGGTCGGGAGGTTTCTCATCGGCTTTCTTTTCCTCCTTTGGGGCCTTTTCACTTCCAGCCAGTTTTTCCTCAATGCCCCTGGGTTTCCAGACGAACTTGCCTGTCTTGTCTATGTAGGCGAAATCGTCGCTGGTGAGCCGGACAACAGCAAGCCCGTGGGTAAACTCGGAAGCTCCTCGAAACCGGGGTTTAATCACCATGTTTCCAGACTTATCAATATAGCCCCATTTGCCATCGAGCTTTACACGTGCCAGCCCTTCGGAGAAGGACCCGGCGCCCTTGAATCGGGGTTTTATGACGTAGTTCCCTTTCTTGTCAATGAAGCCGTATTTGGTGCCCTTACCGCCGCTTACCCCAACGACAGCAAGGCCTTCAGAAAAGGGCCGCGCCTCGGCGAAACCGGGTTTTATGGCCATCTTTCTTTTCTTGTCAATATAGCCCCTCTTTGTGCCAACGAGGACAGATGCCAGCCCCTCTGTGAACTTATAGGCCCAGTCGAAGCGCGGAGTGATGTAGATGTTACCTGTCTTATCAATGAAGCCCCACTTCTCGCCGATTTTGATGTATGCGAGTCCTTCGGAGAAGTATCCTGCTTCGTCGAACTGGGGCTTTATTACAACCTTGCCTGTCCTGTCGATGTATCCAACCTTGCCGCCGGCCTGCACGCGCGCCAGGCCTTCTGAGAAGACACCAAGCTGTATCTGCGACTGCGGCTCAATGACCATCTTTCCCGTTTTATCAATGAATCCCCACTTGCCGCCTTCGATTCTCGGCCCTTTCCAGGTGCCCCCAAGGTTCACGGCTGCGAGCCCTTCGGAGAACATCCAGACAGCGTCGAACTTGGCCTCAATGGCAACCTTCCCTGTCTTGTCTATGAAGCCGTACTTGCGACCGACTTTTACCTTTGCGAGTCCTTCGGAGAAACGCCAAGCATCATCAAACTGCGGCTTGACAACCACCTTGCCGGTTTTGTCGATAAAGCTCCACTTGCCGTCCTCTTCGACGGGGAAAAGCGGTTTTCCCTTTTCCTGACTTTCCGCAACCGCGGGGTACAGGAGCAGGAGTGCGATAACGGATGCAATCAGTGGCAGCGCTGAGGCTCTCATTGGTATCCTCCGATTCGCGCCATGAACGGCGCAGCCAATCTGTATTTCCCCGGATATGAAATCCGGGGCTTGTTATTTCACAATGCGTTGCGGCATGCGAAATCTACTTTTCCTGCACGTTGAGCCATTCGAGCCATTTGGCGGGGTCGATGCCGAAGTCTTCGCCGGTCATTTTGCGAAGCGACTTGGCCGCCTTGGAGGCGATTCGCCAGTTGTCGTCCTTGAGCGCCTTTATGAGTGTCGGAAACGCCCGCTTGTCGCCGATGTGGCCCAGCGACCATACTGCGCACAGGCGCACGTTCCAGTTCATGTCCTTGGCTATCAGCTCGATGAGGGCCGGCACTGCGGCGGGGTCTTCAATCCAGCCGAGCGATTCGGCGGCCGTCTCGCGCACGCGCCAGTTATCATCCTTCAGGAGCTCCACGAGAGGCTTCACGGCTGCCTGCGGTTTTATCTCGCCGAAGGCCCACGCGGCGCAGATGCGCACTTCCCAGTCGGAGTCTTTTAGTGTTCTTATCAGAGCGGCCACGACGGACTCGCCAGCGACCTCGGCGAGGTAGCCCAGCGTCTCCGCGGCGGCGGAGCGGACATGCTCTTTCGAGTCCCTGAGCGCGTCAATCAGGGGCTCCACGGCGGCCTTGTCACGGATGTTCGCAAGCGCCACGCAGGCGTTGGAGCGCACGTAGGCATCCTTGTCCCTGAGCGCCTTAATAAAGGGTGCGGGGTCGGACAGGTGCCCTATCTTCGCCAGCAGCCAGACGGCGGAGGCGCGGATATCCACGTGCGGGTCCTTGAGCGCTTCTATCAGAAAAGGGATGGCAGGCTTGCCGATGTCTATGAGGTCATCTATCACCCTGTCTCTTTCGTCATAGTCTTCGCTTGCGAGCATCTCGATAAGATGCCTTATCGCTTCGGCGCGCTCACCCGGCGTCTCGGCTTTGCGCGTGGTCGCTGACTGGCATGAAAAAGCGAAAGCCGCGATACACACGAACAACAGGATATTGAACCTCTTCATTATCATCCTCCAGAAATATTCGCCCGAGTAACAGATTACTTCGATGGTTTCCAGACGTACTTGCCGCTCTTGTTGATGTAGCCGTGCTTGTCGGCGACCTTCACAGGCGCGAGGGCGCCCCGGAACTCCCATGCCATGTCAAACTGTGGCCTTATCTTGAACTTGCCCTCCCTGTCTATGTAGCCCCACTTGCCGCCCAGCTTCACCAGGGCGAGGTCGTGCTTGGTGAGCTTCACCACCAGCAGAATGTCTCCGAAGTAGCCACGGGCGCAGTCGAACTGCGGCCTGACGACGAACTTGCCCTTCTTGTTGATATAGCCCCACTTGCCATCCACCCGGACCGCCGCCAGGTCTCTGCAGAAGGCGCAGGCCCAGTCGAACCGGGGCGGGATAACCGCCTTGCCCTTGGCATCGATATATCCCCACCTCATGCGTCCCGTCTCGTCCGCAACAGCGACAACGGCAAAGCTTTCGGAGAAGTCAGTACCGATGTCAAACCGCGGCTTTATGGCCATTTGGCCCCGGGCGTTGACATAGCCCCACTTGTCGTCGACTTTCACGCAGGCCAGCCCCTCGCGAAACGACCTGGCGCAATCGAACTGCGCCTTTATGACGGTCTTGCCTTTTCTGTTTATGAAACCCCATTTCCCGCCATGGAGTTTTCCGCCGCGGTACTCGCCCCCGACGTTGATGCGCGCCAGCCCCTCGCAGAACGGTCCGGCTGCATCGAACTGGAGGTCAATGGCCACCTTGCCCGCCTTGTCCACGTAGCCCCATCTCCCGTTGATTTCCACAGCCGCAAGCCTCTCGTGGAAGAGCCGGGCACTGTCGTAGTGTGTCTTGACAACTTCCGCGCCGCCATTGTTTACGAACCCCCACTTGCGGCCGAGGTCCACGAGTGCCAGCCCGGCGATAAAACGGGATGCCGAGTTGAACCGCGGCTGGATTACGGTGCGTCCTGCGATGTCTATGTACCCCCACTTGCCGCCGACCTGCACGGCTGCGAGCCCCTCGTGGAACTCGTGGGCCGACTCGAACTGCGTCTTGATGACAAGCTTGCCAGCGCTGCTAATGTAACCCCACCTGCCGTTCTGGCTGACTGGAAAGAGCGTGCCGGAGGACTGCCGGCTCTGCGCCGCGGTGGTGCAGAAAAGGGCAAGGATGACAGTGCCCGCGGCGAGTAGAAGAGCTGTCCTTCTCATTGTCTGCCTCCGGTGGTGGGGCTCACAAGGTAATACATAACACTTTTGGGCCTGCCGTGTCAAGACGCCTTTGTGCAGACAGGAGGAACGCGGCTCATTCCTTTGTTTTGTCCTTCTTGCGGTGGATGTTTGTACTTGTCCAGATAAGGATTCCTGCCCCATCAATATAACCCCAGCCACCGCCGTAAGTTATCCGGGCGATGTTGTTGCGGAAGGGCCCGCCGAGGTAGCCCTGCGGCTTGAGGAACATCTCACCTTCTTTGTCTATGTAGCCGCATTTGCCCCAGCTCAGAACCTCGCCGCGTTTGCTGTAAGTGCGCTCAACGGTCACGCAGGCCCGGCCTTCGGAGAAATCTTCAGCATCGTCGAACTGGGGCTTGATAACGAATTTGCCTGACTTGTCTATGAAGCCCCACTTTCGTTTAGACTGCAGGTAAACGGCCGCGAGCCCTTCTGAGAAACTGTTGGCACAGTCAAACTGCGGCTTGATGACGTAGCTGCCTTTCTTATCTATGTAGCCGCACTTCGACTTCCCCGTCGGGCCGACGGCAACTGGCGCCACGCCCTCTGAGAAGTTCCAAACCCAGTCGAACCGGGGCTTGATGGCCATCTTCCTGTTCTTGTCAACAAAGCCCCACTTTTTGCCCACCTTCACGGCTGCAAGCCCGTCTGAGAAAGAGAAGGCTTGGTCGAATTGTGGTGAGATAACTATTTTGCCTCTGCAATCAACAAAGCCCCATTTCTCGCCCATTTTGACGCATGCCAGCCCTTCCGAGAACTCGAAGGTGTAGTCAAACCTGGGCTCAACAACCAGCTTCCCCGTTTTGTCTATGGAACCCCACTTGCCGTTTGCCTTGACGTGTGCGAGCCCTTCTGAGAACTCTCTGGCGGATTCGAATTGCGGTTTTATTGCAGCCTTGCCTTTGAGGTTGATATAACCGAATGAGCCCTTTATCTTCACGGGCGCCAGTCGCTGCCGGAAGGAACCGGCCGATTCGTATTGCGGTTTGATCACTACATTTCCATTATCATCTATGTACCCCCATTTGCCATCTTCGCAGATGGGAAGCAGCACAGGTGGTGCTTCTCTTTCCTCCTCGGTTGTTTTCCAGACAAACTTCCCGGCTTTGTTGATGTAGCCTTCCACCTTGCCAATTCCGACCTCCGCCAGCCCGTTGGTGAACTGCCGAGCCCAGTCAAACTGGGGCTCTATGGCTACCTTGCCGGTTTTGTCTATGTAACCGTATTTCTTTTTGACATACACCATTGCCAGTCCTTCGGAGAATTCGTAAGCGCTGTCGAACTGCGGCTTGATTACGACCTTGCCTGTCTTGTCGATGTAGCCATATCTGTATGTTGAGCCAAGTTTAAGTCCCACGTGTGCGAGTCCTTCGGAGAAACTTTTGGCATCCGCTATCGACTTGGATTTGATGACAGTCTTTCCATTCTTATTGATATAGTAATCCTCACCATCAACATCCACAGCCGCAAGCCCTTCGGAGAAGTTTTCTGGGTAGAAGCTGTACTTGTAGTCTATCTCAAAGGGTTTCCTGCCCTGCTTGTCGATGTACTGCCATTTCTCACCTTTTTGCACGATGGCATAACCTTCTGAAAAGGCGGAAACGTAGTCATACTGGCACTTCACCACCAGCTCGCCTTTCTTGTTAATGAAGCCCCACTTGCCGTCCTTTTCCACAGCCGCCATGCCTTCTGAGAACTCCTGGGCCATCTCCCACTGGCATTTGATGACAAGTTTTCCTTTCCTGTCCATGTATCCCATTTTGCGGTTGCGATGGGCGGTTGCCAGACCTTCAGAGAAAGAGGCGCCAAACGCCATCTCGCTCTCAATAACCATTTTGCCCGCAGAGTCTATGTAACCCCGTCTGCCGCTAAGGAAGTTGCCAGTTATCACGCACGCGAGACCCTCCGAAAATGGGTTGGCGAGCTCAAACTGAGGCTTGATTACGATTCTTCCCATGCTGTCAATGAAACCGTACTTTCCATCCTTTCTAATGAGGAAAAGGGGCTTCTCCTTGTTCTGTTGGCTCTTTACCGCTGAGGCGCAGAAGAGGGCAAGGAAGAAAGCGAATGTGGCAAATGCGAATCTTGTTCTCATCGTCTACCTCCATGGCGCGTGTGACCCAATAGAACATACCACATCTCTTCGCGTTGTGTCAAACTGCCAAATGGCTTGACTCGGGAAACGCCCCGGTGTACAGTCTGCGTGATGGGTAAGCTGCTGTGCATACAGACTTTCGGCTGCCAGATGAACAAGCTGGACTCGCGTCTCGTGGCGGACGCGCTTCTTGCTGATGGCTGCGAGCTCACCGACGACGAGAAGGCCGCGGACGTTATTCTCTACAACACCTGCTCCGTTCGCAAACACGCGGAGGAGCGGGTCTTCTCTCGGCTCGGGGTACTCAAACGCCTGAAAGCAGAGCGCCCGGAGGTCGTCATCGGGGTCATAGGCTGCATGGCGCAGAGGGCGCCTGATGAGATTATCAGGCGCGCGCCCCACGTTGACATCATCTGCGGCCCGCAGGACCTGCCGAACCTGCCCGCAATCCTGGCCGACTACGAGCCCGGCCGCGGCTGCTTCGTCGCAACGGGCGGCTCCGAAGAGTGGCCGGAAAGCTTGCGGGATGCGTGCCGCTCGCCTGTAAGCGCGTTCGTGTCGGTCATGCGGGGCTGCAACCGGTTCTGCAGCTACTGTATTGTGCCGTATGTCCGGGGCCGCGCGCGCTCACGGCTGCTGGAAGATATCGCCACGGAAGTGCGCCAGCTTGTGGACGCAGGCGCGCGTGAGATTACCCTTCTGGGGCAGGACGTAAACGCCTACACGGACGAGAAGGGCAGGCGGCTCTGGCATGTTCTTGCGGAGCTTGCGCAGGTTGACGGCCTGAGGAGGCTGCGGTTCGTGACCTCGCACCCCGCGACAGTCGAGCGGGAGCTGTTCGAGACTATGGCGCGCTACGGAGTGATTTGCCCGTACCTGCACCTTCCCGCCCAGAGCGGCGCCAACCGGGTGCTCGAAGCGATGAACCGGGGCTACACACGCGGGCGCTACCTCGAGATAATCCGCGAGGCGCGCGTGATTGTGCTGGGTCTCGAGGTGGCCTCCGATTTCATAGTCGGCTTTCCCGGCGAGACGGACCGCGAGTACCACATGACGGTTGACCTGATGTGGCAGGCGCGGTTCCAGAACTGCTTTATCTTCAAGTACTCGCCCCGGCCCGGCACGAAGGCCTCGAAGATGGATGATGATGTTCCACTGGAAAAGAAGCGAAAGCGAAACGCCGGGCTTCTCTCGATTCAGAAGGAGATAATGGAGGAGCGCCACAAGGAGCTCGAGGGCGAGAGCTTCGAGGTGTTCGTGCAGGGCGTCTCGAAGCGCGACAAGGGCAAGCTCACGGGCCGCACGAGGACGAACAGGATAGTCGTGTTCGAAGGTGATGAATCGCTGGCGGGCAGGTTCGTGGAAGTGGCGATTGACTCCTCGACACCGCTTACGCTCTTCGGCCACATCGAGGAGGATGCATCTTGAACACTGGTGTTCATCTCGGTTACGCGTGGCTGCTGGGCAATACGACCGAGTTCACGCTCAACGAGCGCCGTGCGGTAACGATTTCCGGCGTCGCGGCCGATTTCGACAGCCTGGCAATTATCTTCGGCAGGGAGGCATTCAATGAGTACCACCACGTGGTGTTTCACAACCTGATTTTCGTGGCAGTGATAATGGTGGGGGCCTTCCTGCTTTTCCCGGGCAGGAAGAAGCTGCTTCTGTTCTGCACGCTCGCAGGCCTGCTGCACCTGGCGTGCGACTTCGTGGGCTCGCACTGGGACCTGGAGCTCTTTCGACCGTTCTCGGGCGCGGCGGTGAACCTCACGAACCATTTGCCCAAATGGGTAGTCATGTACGTCTTCCAGGGGGCCGGCACAGCCGGGATGTTCGCGCTCGTGCTGTGGGTGTTTTTGAGAAAAGGCAGAAGTTTCTTTGAGATATTTACGCCAAAGGGTGATAGACTTGTGATGAAGTTCCTTACTCTGCCCTGGAGGCACCGTTGCGGCGAGTGCACCCGGCGCGCGTTCTACCAGTGCAGCGGATGTGGTGCATATCTGTGCCCGCGGCACAGGAAGGCGGCGCCGGGCTGGCGCCTGCTCTGCGGGAAGTGCCTCGAAGAGGATGCGAAAGGAACGCTCCCCGAGAGGGAGGTGAGTGCGAGCGAGGGTTCTCAATGACACGTGAAGAGAAGTTCATGCGGGAGGCGCTTCGCCTCGCGAAGAAGGGAATCGGCCTTGTCGAGCCCAACCCCCTCGTCGGGGCGGTGATTGTCAGGCAGGGCAAGATTATCGCCACGGGGTATCACAAGCTCTTCGGAGGCGCCCACGCGGAGGTGGAAGCGCTCAACGCCTGCCCCAACCCCAGGGGCGCGACGATGTACGTGACGCTCGAACCCTGCATGCACCACGGCAAGACACCCCCGTGTACCGATGCCATTGTCAACGCAGGCATAGGGCGCGTGGTGGCGGCGTGCAAAGACCCGGCAACCGCGAAGGGGAAGGGCTTCCGGAAACTGCGCGGGGCGGGCATCGAGGTCGAGGTCGGCATTCTCAAGGAGGAGGCCTATGCGCTCAATGCGCCCTTCTTCAAGCTGACGGCGACGGGGCTCCCCTACGTTACGGTCAAGTGGGCGATGAGCCTTGACGGCAAGATCGCCACCGTCTCCGGCGATTCCGCCTGGATATCGAGTGAGAAGTCGCGCCGCCTCGTGCACAAGCTGCGGGCAAACATGGATGCGATAGTGGTAGGGGTGAACACGGTTGTCCGGGACGACCCGCTCCTTACCGTGAGACATGCCCGCACGAAGCGCACGCCGGTGCGAATCGTGCTGGACTACGCCGCCAGGACACCCGTCACAAGCTCGCTGGCGCAG
>DAOVDS010000001.1 GCA_030669415.1 bacterium | reverse complement strand
ATTTGGTAAAGGAGGTTATGGCGAGCAGATTCGACGGCAGCGAAAGTGCCGATTGAGAAGGAGAAGCGAAAGTGCCAACGCAGGTTGGCAGGTGGCGTCAACTTGGTGGACATGTGTCAGGCAGGTATAGCCCGGCTATTTCATGAGTACACAACCGCCGAACACTCATGAAATAGCCGGGATAGGAAAAAGAAAGAAGAGTTTTGCAGTGGGGGGCGAAATATCGCTTGACAAGTTGTCTGCGCGGTGTATATTTCATTGGAGGGTCAGCACATGTGCAATCAAGTGTGTTCACATGTGTAAGAGGGGCTTGAAACAATGACATGTATGGAGAAGGTCCATGTCTGTAACTCAGGAGATGATTGCGAAGAAGGTCGGCCTGGACAGGTCAACTGTGTCGAAGATACTCAACGGGCGCGCAAGTGATTTTGTGAGCCGCAAGACAATTGCGCGCGTGCTTGAGGCGGCGGGTGAGCTGGGATACGACTTCGCGCGCCTGCGGCACACGCACTCAAGGCGGTTCGAGCGGGCTGACCTCAATCTGAAGAGCGAGTTCGACATGATTCTGGGCAACGGGGATGTGTACGACACCGGCACGGCGCTGATAACGAATATCTCCGAAGGGAGCGCCCTGATTGGCGACATTGAAAGCAGTCACAACACGCTGCCATTGGAGCCTTTCTCCATATCGCTGATAGTAACCGAAGGCCAGCTCAAGGGGGTGTCGGTTCTGGCCGAGGTTACAAGGCTCGACATGGCCGAGGACCTGCGCCTTGCGCTGAAGTTTGTGGAAGTTTCTCCCGTGAGCGCAAAGAAGCTGCGGGGTTTCATGGAAAAGGCTGGCGGTGACGCGGCGAAAGAGGGTGAGGCGGGGAAGGACAGCAACAGGTGAGCAGCAGGGGCTGCAGATAAAGGCGAGTGCGGCAATGGCAATACCACCCGGAGCAGAACAGTCAGAACCGTCTGAGGCTGACGAGATTACCCGTGAATTGGAGGCTGTGGGCCTGGATTCGTTCGAGGTCGAGGCCGAGGTCAAGGGCAAAGGGGCATCCTGCGTTATACTCCGATTCAGCGGGCCTATGGCCAACAAGGATGGCCGCATACTGAGGCGCCTGCTTGCGCCGCTCAATCGCAGGCCGGTCGAGGTGGTTATTCTCGACCTGACGGGAGTCACGCAAATCGACTCGACGCCTCTTGCGTCGCTGCTTCTTTTTGCGAGGGAGCGCGAGCCCATGGAGTACGCGCTGGCCTGCGCTCTGGTGCTCAGGGGCCACGTGGTGCTTGACAAGATCAAGACGCTGGGGCTTTCGCCGCTGTTTGAGATATTCGGGAGCCTGGAAGAGGCCGAGTACAACCTTGGTCTGAGCGGCTGGCCGGGCGCCAAGAAGGGGCGCGAGAAAGAGAAGCTCAACTTGGAGGCGAGGGTCAAGCTGGTGCCATCGAAGCCGAGGACCGCGATAGTCACGCTCACCGGCTATGTGCAGCAGAGGGAGGCGGAGTACCTTTCGTGGGTTCTTCGCCAGGCGGGGCGGCGTGGGGCGCGGCACCTGATTATCGACGTGTCCGGGGTTACCTATGCGAACTCGCCGGCTCTTGGGGTGCTTGTGGGCGCCTCTCGCATCTGGCAGGAGAATTACGGAGAATGCTGCGTGGCTCTCGCAGGCCCAAACGTGAGACTGACCAGTACGATTCGGCTGTTCGGTGTTGAGAAGTTCTTTGTTGTTACCGGGACAGTCGCTCAGGCGCGAGACATTTTCAAGGCGGGCGAGGTCACCCGGCTTGCGCGGCCGGCAAGAACGCTGCGGCGGCCGAAGCAGAGGATATAGCCAATACATCCAGTCTATGCCCTGTTTTCCGTTACCAGAAACACGCACTATTCACTCGGCGGAACTTCGGTGAACTTTCGCCAAAGGCGAAAGCGCTGGGAGCTATGGTCTGCCTTTTCGGACAAGGAGAATTATTACAAGAACAAGCACTACTCCAACGACGCCAAGGCCAAGCCACATAAGCCACGCTGAGTTATCGCTAATTGAACTGGGCTCCTTGTTAAACGGTGTATCATTATGGGGCACGCCCGCAGAGGTTGCGCGTCTCTCTTTGGAAACGCCGGGCCTGCCGTAATTCGGCTTCTGGCCCGTTGTTGGCGCAGTATTTTCTGTCTCCTCCGGCGCGGACGTATCGCCTTCTGCTTCTTCACTTTCTTCTATGCCGGTATGCCTTCTCGCATCAATCAAGTTATTCAGGCTCTTTGATTCATTTAGCCTGACGTAGAAAATGCAGTTAGGTTTTTCCGCCATGAGGCGAGCCTTCAATGCCTCACCCTTCTTGGGGTCAGTAACCAGCAGAACTGCCACCTTTTTCCAGAGCAGGTCTTCAACTATAGGCCCAAACTCCTGCTCCCCACGCCGATTTCGTTCTACCTCATCAACCCGCTTAACGAATGAGTCAAAGTCGCTCAATTGCTCCAGGCGGGATTCAGGGTGCCAGAACCTTCCCTCCATGCCTGAGTCGTTCAGCCCCCAGTTCTCACGCCACAACTGGTAATCAAAGAGAGGATGACTGGGGAAGTTCTCTTTCAGAAACTTCCGCAGACCACAGAGATGGTGCTGAAACCCTCGCCAATTGTCTGACTCTGCCCGTTCCTCTGCCACTTTCTTATGTACCAGTTCCACTATCTCCCTGTCTTCCCGCCTTTCCGGTTCCACAATTGTGAACTCAACTGTTTGGCTGGTCAGTTTGCCATACCAAGACACGGCACCCACCGCGGCTGCAGCATCCTCAAACCCTGATTCAGAATCCTCTTTGTCTCGCTCACATGTCAGAACAACACGAAACTTGTGTTTGCCAATACCTAATTCATGCCTATATACACCAACAGTAAATTCCTCGAAAAAACCCGCAGGTATTATCACGGGTACTCCTGACAAGACGTCAGAACCATTTGGTTTTTCGTCTGCACCTCCAGTACAATGCCATATCTTGCCCTTTTCAGGCTTCCATTGCAGGTCCATTTTCTTGTAAATGTCGAAGCATTCCTCTCTGAGTGCTACAGCGCAGGATGAATGATTGGTAAGTCGGATAGTTACAGGCACTGCCTCGAATTCCAGATACTTCTGCTTGGGGATACTCACGGTAAGCTTCAGTTTCGGTTCCTGGCACAAAGCGTTGCTCTGCCAAAACAGAAACGCAAGAAGTAGGAACCCTGTAAACGACAAGGCGCCGACTAACCTATTTCTTCTTGTCTCTTTCCTGAAACCACTTCTGGAAGAAGTCATACCTTTGCCTCCTCAACGCTTCAAGGTGTTTGAGGCACAGTCCGGTCTGGCCGTTGGAAGCTCTCATTGTTGCAGGTTTGCCATCAATACCGTTTCTTGTTGCAGGGTCGTGCCCAAATTTGTCAAATTGGTAGTGCTTCCTTACAGCGGGAACTTCGGCACCCTTCATTATATTGGGGTCACTCTCCTGCTGGAAACAATGGATAAGCTCGTGAAATGCGTGAAACTCGGCAGTGTTGGAGTCTGCCGGGTTAGGCGGCACTTCGATTGTCTTGATATAACCGTACCATGTGAAGGCCGTTTTAGGCAGTGGGGTCACACATATGCCAGATTCTGTTTCGCCACGCCCTTGAACATCGAATGCAAAGCAATACCTACATGTATTCACAGCCGCGACTGCTCCGAGGTTGTTCCTAACCCAGGTATGCAAGTCATTCGGTAGTTTTGCCACATAGTCCAACGCGGATTTCTTGACTGGGACCATTTCCACGTAGGCAGGTTTGAAGTACTTAGCTATTTTTTTCTTGTTGTTCAACCAGTACTCCTTGTCTTTCTCTTCCGGGTCATTGGGGTCACCTTTCATCCCGTAGTTGTGGTAAAGCAGGCGTTTCCAAGCGGTCAGGCAGCCCGTGCGTTGCTTGCCCCGTGTTAGTGAGCGGTAATTAAACTTTGCAGGCAGCTTTATCGGGTAAAACGATGCAATCACGTAGTAGTTGTCGCCTCCCAAATGGTCAGTTATCCTCAGGTCAATCTTCACTTTTCCCTCATTGTCAGTCTTCATCCTTATATACACCGCGTTCTGTTTCTTCTTCCGCGGTTCCCATTCAATAACCTTTATTCCCTTCCTCACCTTCTTTTCCTTGTTACCTTCCCAGACCTCGAATGTGCCCAGAGGGTAGTCTCGCTTATCCCAATCCTTGTCGTAGTTAATAACAGGGTCACGCCCGCTATGGCGGTCATTATCACCGTTATCATTATAGTCCGCATTTCCCAGCCACCAGCCTGCTTTCGCATAAGGTGCATAATCAGGAGGGTCTACAACACGCAGGTATATTTCCGTGTCCCTCAACGGGCCATATTGCGGCTGCTCACCTTCGAGAAGTGTCTCTGCTTGCACTTCTATGTGTACTATCTGGTCCTTTTCCTGGTACTTCCATCTGGTTTTGCCCCACGAGTCGGGCTCGCGGCGCGGATATTGACTTTCCGGGTCCTTTATGTATACCCGGATTACCTGGTCGCCAGTTCCGTCGCCGTAGTCATCTGTTATGTCATCTCTGGTGGGACGAATTCGCAGACGGGATGCAAGGATTTCCCAAGCATTATCGCACCCCACCGTGTCCTTGCAATGAAATAAACAGGGCTCCTTATTGTCCATTTCTCCAGATGAATATTTGCCCTCGAACGCGACTTCAAGTGGTAGCTGAGTGTTTCTCAGTTGACAGGTTGCAGCCGTCTGGCCTACTATTGGCTTACCATCCTTGTCCTTCCATTGACAGTTCACCAGTGTTGCCTTGCCCGCTTCAACTGGTTCGGGCACGTGTTTTACTTCTATGCCCAACGTCAAATCAAAACGATTGAAGGATTTTTCCTCTGCTTTTAGGAGAACGATTTTCGCTTCAAGACTGTAGATATTGAATACTTCAGTAACGCCCTTAATCCCTTTCTGGAATGACATCTTGCCGACGAATTTCCCTTTTGGCAAATCCTTCTTTTCAGGCTTCTTCACTCTAACATAGGCCTCTGAAACGGTCGTAAGTGTTTTGTCGTCTTTGGCTACACCCATAGCAAAGTCCTTGGCTTTACCTGTTTGAGTATAGCTGTCAGCCCACTTCGCCTTCTTGTCTTTAAACGACTTGAACTGCAAATCTCCAGTCTTCTTCTCCCACTTGCACGTCGCTTTTTCATCACCCTTCAGTTTAGGTATCAGATGTGCATTCAAATTTAACTCGTTCATCTGAGGAGAAACAACCCAATTTTTCTTGCCCGTCTTTTTGTCAGCGTAGTCGTATTTCGCGCTTACTGCTGCCCGATTGGGGTCAACCCAGGCCGTGGCGGTGGTGCCTGTCTGGAACCAGCAGGCTGTTTTGCCAACAAGTGCGTTCCCGTAGAGATCTGTTATTTGAGAAGGGAAAGGGATAATCTCAATTGATTTGCTCAGGACAAAAACATCGTCACCTATATCTACCGATGAGAGTGTCCATTGAATTATTGTGCCCAGTGCCAAATCCTCCACCGGCGCAAAGACTATTTTCCTGCCATCATTCTCGAGTCTCAACTCTCCCTGGACCGGTATGGGAATCCAGGTTTCACCTGTTATATCCAGGACCGTAACCCGTACAGTATTGAAATTGACTGTCTCCGGGGCAAGGGGCTCGGAGAATTCCCAGACTATATCCGTGAAAATGGGTGCATCCAGAGATTCATTGGGTGGATACACATGAACCATCTCAGGAGGAGTGGTATCTGCTGTGACCTCGAAACTCACCTCAGCAGAAGCAATTGGTCTCTTGTTGACCGCTGCAATCCTGTCTTCTATACGCCCAATAATCCGCTCGTAGAGGCCGACCAGCTTTTCCAGCAATTTCCTCAAGTGAGGAGGGGTATCACCTTCAAGCAGCCCGCGGTAGTAGTCAATCTTGGCTTCCAAGCACGCCTTGATATTTTCGAGCGAGTCTATCAGGTGCAAATTCACTTTGCATAGGGTCACTGAAAGGGTATTTGTGCCAACCTTGCTTAGGGAGCCCGTATCGAAAGCGTACTCTACGTTCGAGACCTTCTCAAGCTCAACAGCCGCTTCCGTATCGGGGAAAGAGCCTTCCATCTGAGCATCCTTCAGATAGCGTTTCAGCCACCAATCAGGACGATTGCTCTGGACGTAGATATTGAAGTGAGTTTCCTCACCCTGGACGTAAGTTTCTTGCTCGGGTGGGCTAATCTCTATCCATACTTTCGGCCGACCGCAATAGCTCCCTTTGCCTCCACCAAATGCGTCGCCCACGCAGAACAAAGCAACAGCCATCAACAGCGCAAACAAACCAGCCCTTTTCATACTACTGTCCCCCCTTGTCCCTTAACTCTTTGCTCTTCATCGGTTTCTTTTCGTCTGATAGCACATTGTCTTTCTCGATCTCTTCCAATAAGCGCGCTTCTTCCGCTGATATGACTTCAGCATCCTTCAATACCCTAACGTCGTCCGGCTCTAACCGGGGTGTGCCTTCCCGAACGGAATCAAGAAGTTGCCTGTTTTCTTCGGAATGTGTGATCTCGTGCAGGTCTTGTTTCAGTGACCGCGACTCAGGTTGAGCTTGCGTGTGGCCGGCCCGATGGTTTGAAGTTCCGGATGACACCCAGTAGGCAACAAGCGACAAACTCGCGCCAAAAACGAGTACCGCCAGAACTACTACGCGCCAATCCTTGAAAGACATGATCCGCCCCCCATCGAACATGAACAAATATACCTCACGGAACGTTATTTGTCAAGCAGACGTGCAGAACAAGAAGGATGTTCCTTGGCAGGGTTAACAGACTTTGTAGACTTTTATCTTCTGCTGCTTGCCCTTGAGTGCGGTCTGACCGAGGCATACCGCCTGGACCTTCGTCTTGAGGTTCTCGAAGGTGTTCTCGCCTATCAGCGTGGAGTTGGGCTCGGCGAGCGACTGAAGTCTCGATGCGACATTGACGGGGTCGCCCAGGACAGTATACTCGATTCTTTCCAGCGGGCCTATGTTCCCGCAGACCATGACGCCGGTGTTCACGCCTATGCGGACATTGAAGTCCTTGAACCTGGGGTCACTCTTCTTGAGCTGCAGAAGGGCTTTCACCATCTGAATGGCTGCCTTGGTGGCGTTGTCGGCGCCGTCATCGGCGGAGAAGACGCCGAACACCGCGAGTACCGCATCACCGACGTACTTGTTAATCATGCCCTTGTTTGCGAAGATTACCTTTGCCATGTGGTCGAAGTAGGTGGAGAGCAGTTCCGCGACATCGTGCGGGCGCAGCCTTTCGCAGAGTGGTGTGAAATTCTGCAGGTCGGCGAAGAGGGCACTTGCGGTGGTCTCCTTCATCTCGATAGCGACGTGCCCGCCGCCCTCTATCTGCTTTATTATCTGGTCTACCACCTGGCGGGAGTTATAGCGCTCGAGACTCGAGCGAATAACCGCTTCCTTGCGAATCTTCTCGTTGAGCTCTTCCTTTATGAGCGCGACCGCTATCTGGTTGGCCACCGCAGTGAGGAGGTCGAGGTCGGGTTCACCGAAGACATTGGGCTCGTGCGTGTTGTCAATGTAGATTATGCCGCGCACCTGCTGCCCCTCCTCCCAGAGAGGGACGCAGAGTGCGCTTCTTATGTTCTGCAGCGCGATAGACCTGCCGTCGGAGAATCGCGGGTCGGTGGTTGCGTCGGAGGTCAGGATGGAGACTTTCTCATCTATTACCTTGGTGGAGATGGTGGAGGAGACTTCTATTTCCGCGACAGTGCCGGTCCTCGAGCGCGAGACTTTCGGACTCAGCTTTCCGGTTTTCTGGTCCACAAGCATGAGGAGGCCGCGGTCGGCCTTCAAGACCTTGAAAATTAAATCCATGGCTGTGTGCAGGAGCTCCTGGGTGTCGCGGGTGGAGTTGAGCATCTTGCCTATGCGATAGAGGATGTAGAGGTTCTGGCTGAGGCGCGCCGTCTTGAACTTGCGTGCCGCCTCAAGGCCGCCTGTCGTGCCCATGGCCGCGCTTACCTCCTGCGCGCTCTTGACTATCTGGGTTGCGAACACCTCCGACTCGCCCATGCCGACCATGGCGCCCACGGGCTCGACGCGGTAGATAAGCTGGGTATTGCCAATCTTTACGACATCACCATCCTTGAGCGCCTGTTCCTTGTTGACCTTGCGGTTATTGATGAATGTGCCGTTGGACGAGCCCAGGTCAACCACCTTGTGTCCGAACGCGGTCTTGACAATCTTGAAATGCAGCCGCGAGGAGAGCTTATCCTTCATGATGAAGTCATTCTGGGGCGCTCTGCCGACCGTCACTACGCCCTTGCGAATGGGAACCGTATCGGTCGGAGTGTTTGGAATCCTGACTTCCAGATAAGCCAATCAAACCCTCCTGGGCAGACAGCAGTGACAGGGCGCTACGAGCTTTCACGAAGAACAGCAACCACCTGGGCCGCGATTGCCTCACCGCGCCCTATCTCGCCCATGCCTTCAAAAGACTTGCCCTTGACGCTGACGCAACCGGGTTCCAAGGATAGCATAGAAGCTATTTTTAGGCAAATAGATTCTTTATGAGGCGCAATCTTCGGCTGCTCCGCCATGACGATTGAATCGACTGAAACGACCTCGAATCCCTTGGCACGAACTTCGCGCAGGGCCTGCTCGACGAAGGTGGCGCTGTCGGCATCCTTGTACCTGGGGTCGGTGTCGGGGAACATCTCACCGATGTCGCCCAGCGCGGCCGCGCCGAGGATTGCGTCAACAAGCGCGTGCAGCAGGACATCGCCGTCGGAGTGCGCCAGCGGACCGTGGGTGTGGGGCATCTCGACACCGCCGAGGAGGAGCTTTTTTCCGGGAACCATCCGGTGAATGTCAAATCCTATTCCGACTCTCATTTCACATGCGCCTTTCTGTTCTTCCAGGCAATTCCAAAGCCCCGCCGTTTATCGGTGGGGAAAAACTTCATCTTTCCGCGGCCATGAAGACCGCGGCTTTGGAATGTCAGGTATTGGTCTCGCGAATTACTTCTCTGCCGGTGTTGTGCTTCGATACATATTGTTTAGCGCTATCCCACGCCGAGGAGTCTATATGCCGCGCGTGGTATCTTCTGGCCCAGACCTTGCCACTGTGACCAAGTGCAATCAGTTTCCTCGCGCTGCGTCCTTTAGCGAAGTTGCAGAATCGGGAAACAGTTACCCGCCCGCCGAGCTCAGCCAATACGTGTACATGGGTTTCGCCAACGCAGAAAGCCAACCGGCCGGGACACATCTCACTTATCGTATCAGCAAGAATATCGGCCACTACTTGACGCTGCTCCTGATTCAATCTTACACAATTCTTGGGCGAATGGAACTCATGTAGCCCTTCAAACCGCTCAGGGTCATAGCATTCTGACCCATTCTCGGTGTAGCGCGCAGGCGGCGGTACATAGTCCTTGCCTTTGTAGCTCCTGAACCCGCGCGGGTCGCCCGGAAGCCACGAATTGTGTGTCGTCCAGGTTATCAAAAACGCCATACGGCAAATTCCCCATTGCAACAATAATTCCAAAGCCCCACCGTTTATCGGTGGGGAAAAACCCGATTCCAAAGCCCCACCCGTTTATCGGTGGGGAAAAACTCAATCTTTCCGCAGCCATGAAGACCGCGGCTTTGGAATTTCAGTTGTCTGCCTCGACAAAGTTGGTTCTCGCAGTCTATCTGTCGAAGGTAGCGTTGTCAAGGTTCGATGGTGAGTGCTTCCGGGCGGACTTTCCACATCTTGTGGAACCAGGTCCACTGGCCGGGGTGCTCAAGGATATGGGGAGCGAAGGCCTGGAGGAATCTCTCCATGTTGACGCGCAGGTCGGACTGCCTGTCGCCGGTATTCACAACCGGGATTTCCTCGCCAATACTGACGCGGTAGCGAGAGCTGCTGTTCCTGACTATCACTGCGGGAAGGACGGGACAGCCAGTTCGCTGGGCGAAGAGTGCGGCGCCGGGTGCGACCTGGCAGAGATGGCCGAGGAACTGCGCGACGATGCCGGTGCGGCTTCGCTGGTCCACCTGAATCCAGAGAATCTTGCCTTGGCGCAGCCATTTCATGCAGTTGCGCGCCGCTTCCTGCCGGGGCTTGACGTATATCCAGTGGAGGCCGTAGTTGCGGCGGATGTCGTTGTTCATCCGTTCGACCGTATCGTTATCCGCCTGGCGTACGACGACTGCCACCGGAAAGTTCTCGTTTGCGAGTGCGAGCATGCCTATGGGGAAGCTGCTCAGGTGGCTGCCCACGATAATTGCGCCTTTGCCTCTTGCGAGTGCGTCGCGCAGGTGGTGCAGCCCGTCTATCGATACGAAGCGGCGCAGGTACGAGCCCTTCCTGCGCTGCAGATGGTAGACTTCGGCGAAGCCTGCGCCGAACTGGATGAAGCACTGGCGGCAGATACTGCTGCGCTGCTTGCGGGTGAGGTGTGGCATGACTTTTCGCAGGTTTTCGAGCGCTCGTTTTCTTCTCCCGGGGGATACGAAGAGGGCCATAGCCCCGAAGACAGAGCCGGCGAAGCGCGCCATGTCGCGCGGCAGCGAGGTAAGAAAGATGCGTACCGTGGCCACGGCGGCGGTGTCGAATGCGACGATGAGTTTTCGTGTAATGCTGCTCATCCGCCGCGCTCTTTCGCCAGCAGTTCTTTTGCGCGCTCGAAATCTTCAGGTGTGTTGATATTGAAGAAGGACAGCATTTGGGAATCAACGGCCTGTATCTCGCCGGTGTCTACGAAGTCCACATTCACCCTGTCGAAAAAATCCAGAATTTTCAGGTTGCCGCTTCCGAGAAGCTGCTCCATGTGTGGCAGGCACGTTTTTGAATAGACGGCGTGCAGGGGTTCGAAATACATTGTGCCGGGCTTGTCGTTATGGGCGCTTTCCGCCGCCGTTCTTGGCACAACTGCATCACAATCGGAACTGCGCCCAATAAGCATGCTGACGAGCTGAGGGTTGACAAACGGCATGTCGCATGCGAGTGCAAAGATTCTGTCGGAGTTAGCGGCCGAGAGCCCGGCGTGCAGCCCGCCGAGCGAGCCTGAGTCGGGATAGATATCTTTCACTTCAGTTGCGTCAATATGGGGGAAGCTGTTGCCTGCAGCGCATGCAATAATCACATTGTCGAAGAGGTGGCGGATACGGGCGATAACGGTTTCGATGAGACTTGTCCGGTTGAAATCAAGAAGCGCTTTTGCGCTTCCCATCCTGCGGCTTCTGCCGCCTGCGAGTATGACGAGGTCCACTTAGGACACCTTCTCAATGGCGACTGCGCAGACTTTGAACTCGGGGATTTTCGCAACCGGGTCAAGCGCGTCATTTGTCAGCAGGTTGACAGCGGCTTCCTTGAAGTGGAAAGGCATGAAGAGGATGCCGCGGTCCACCATTGAGCCTATAAGCGCCTTTGCCTGTGTCTGACCTCTGCGGGAGCGGAGCTGAATTAGCTCGCCATCGGCTATGCCGAGCTTTTTCGCATCCTCGGCGTTGACTTCTACAAACGGCTCGGGGGAGATGGCTTCGAGTGACTCGACCCTTCGGGTCATGGTGCCTGTGTGGAAATGGTAGAGCAGCCTGCCTGTGGTAAGCAGCATTGGGTAGTCCTTGTCAGGCAGCTCGGCGGACTCGGTGTATTTGAGCGCATGGAACTTACCCTTGCCGCGCTTGCCTTCAATGGAGCCGATAAGGGCTGTCTCTTCGCCGCAGACGAACGCGCCTGCGCCCTCGCGCACCTCTATCTCGAAATCGAAACTGCTGCCGAGGATGTTCTCTCCGAGCATTCCGAGCGCGCGTGCCTGGTCGAGCGCCTTGTGAGCGTGCCTGACTGCAATCGGGTACTCGGCCCGCACGTAGATGAAGCCTTTCTGCGCGCCGATTGCGAAGGCGCCTATTATCATTCCCTCAATGACGGAGTGCGGGTCGCCTTCGAGGATGCTCCGGTCCATGAATGCGCCGGGGTCACCTTCGTCCGCGTTGCAGATTATGTACTTGGGCGAGCCCTTCGCATTGCGCGCGAACTGCCATTTTCTGCCCGTGGGGAAGCCTGCGCCTCCGCGGCCTCGCAGGCCGGACTGGAGCACCTCGTCAATGACCTGTTTGGGCGTAAGGCCGGCAAGTGCCTTGGCGAGCGCGCTGTAGCCGTCACGCGCGAGGTAATGCTCCCAGTTGGTGGGGTCAATCCTGCCGCAGTTGCGCAGGACGATTTTCTGCTGCTGCCGGTAGAAGGGAATCTCTTCACGCTTGAAGACGGGCTTGTCGTCCACGGACTCGGCGGCGAGGGAGTCCACGCACTCGCCGTTCTTTATGGTCTTCTCGATAACTTCCGCCACGTTCTCAGGTTGTACGCTGTGGTAGACGATGCCTTGCGGCTCGATGGCTATAACGGGCGCACCGGCGCAACATCCGTGGCAGCCTGTCTCAACAACCTCGACTTCCTCCTGGAGTCCGGCTGAGGCGACTCCTTCCTTGAAAGCTGCCAGCAACTGGTCCGCGCCCATGGCCTTGCAGCCGGTGTGACACACGAGAATCCTTGTCCTGTCCGGGTCGTGTTTATCCTGGAGTTCTTTCTGAAGAGCTTCAAGTTCTTTGTGTGACGGAATCCTTCTCACTTTGTGTGCGCCCCCACGTGAAAATCTCCGATTTTCAAGTAAGTAGAGCAGTAGATGGTTGTGAGAAGATTTTCACTGCTCTACTGTTCTACTGTTCTACTATATTTCTTCCTGCCCGCCGGCTCTTTCCTTGCGCGTTGGCCTTTCTTGTATTCCTTGAACACCTTTCGGACTTTGGCGGCGTCGAGCTTACCGTAGTAGTTCTCGTCAATCATCATTACGGGAGCGAGGAAGCAGGTTCCCAGGCATGCCACAGTCTCGATGGAAAAAAGCAGGTCCGGGGTGGTTTCTCCGTCGGCCACGCCGAGTACCTGCTCGACCGTCGAGAGGACTGATGACGCCCCCCGCACGTGGCAGGCAGTCCCGCGACAGACCCGCACGGTGTGTTTCCCGCGCGGCTCGAGGTAGAACTGGGCATAGAAAGTAACTACACCATAAATGCGTGACAATGGTATTCGGAACCTGCGGCTCACTCGTTCCAGCGCCTCACGAGGCAGCCAGCCGTAGCGCTCCTGGACTGCCTGAAGGACAGGTATCAGGATGCTGTTCACGGGGGTTGCGGGTTCCGGAGCCAGGGAGTCGAGCAGTCCACCCAGGCCTGACAGGTCGGGTTGTGCAAGCGCGGCGGATTTGCCAGCCATGTTGTTGGGCCTCCTCTCTGCGTGAAGTGGAAGATTGGCGATTATACGGTGCCTGGCAGGCGAGTCAAGGCCAAAACACACGGAGACAGGTTTCGGGTTGCGAGTTACGAGTTACGAGTTTTGATTCCCGGAACCCGCAACCCGTAACCCGTAACACCGGGGCGAAAGCCCCGGAACCGCTTCGAGAAAAATATGCTTGACTTGGAAATGGCGTGAAGTTATAGTTAGCGCCTTATATTGGCCCCTGGTGTGTACGTTTACGGCAGGCGCGGCGCGGCCCGGTGTGGGTGCCGAGGCTCACAGGCATGATTGGCGACAAAGAGGAAAGAAGCCGCATTTACGGTGCTCTTGCGCTGGTAACCGGGCTGGGTCTAACCATGGTGGCTGCGGTGGGGGTATGCGGCTTCGCCGGGTATTTTGTAGACAGGTGGCTTTCCACTTCACCGGTTTTTCTCATTGCGGGGATACTTCTGGGTGTCGTAGTCGGAGGCTTCCAGGCTTACAGGTCCATAATGAAGACTATTGAGGAGTGAGCGCGGCGGTGGGGCAAGTGGAGAAAGACGACTTCGACAAATACAGCAGGAAAGTGATGGTCTACTCAGCCGCGCTCGCGGCGGTGGGCGCGGTGGCGGTCTTCGCGACAACGCATCACAGCAAGCCGGAGCTTTTCGCCGGATTCTGCCTCGGGTCGGTTTTCAGCATGCTGCGCTGGCGGCTTCTGATACTGGAGCTGAAGAGATTCGCGCGCAGCCCTTCAGGCAGAGCCGGTCACTACTTGCGGTCGTTCTTCATAAGGTACGGCCTTACCGGTGCAGTAATCGCGGTGAGCATCGCAAGCGCTGCCTTTTCGCCTGTTACAACTGTAATCGGCGTATTCCTTGTTAATGCGGTCATCATCGGCGGGCAGGTCGTTGCGGGACTTCGCGGCCGCGCCAAGGGTCAGGAAACGTGGGAATAAGCGACCAGATAAACCCGAACATGCCGGTTGAAATCTGGGGCATGGCCTTCAACCTGACCACCATCTACATGAGCGTGCTGGTCAGCCTGCTCATGGTTCTGGGCGCGGTACTTGTCACGCGCCGCCTGCGCCGCGTGCCCGGCCGCTTCCAGGCGTTTGCGGAATCGGCGACAGTCTTCTTCTACGACATTGTCGAGCAGGCTCTGGGCAAGAAGCAGGCCAAGAAGTTCTTCCCGTTGATTGCCACGCTCTTCTTCTTCATTCTCTTCTCGAACATAATCGGTGTCGTGCCTTTTCCACAAATTGTGGGGGCGAAGCACCTCGAGGCGGGAGGCGAGCAGTACGTGGATGTCAACGGGAACGACATCTACGATGTGGATGACGTTTTCACCCCGGCGATGGACTCGAACCGCAACGGCCGGCGCGATGCGGGTTTTATCATTCAGCCGTGGCACGAGCCTACCCGCGACATGAACACGACCATGGGGCTGGCAATAGCCATGGCGCTGATTGCGCATATCGCCCAGCTCAAGAAGAAGGGGCTTCTGGGCTACATAAAGGACTACTTCAAACCCTTATGGTTCATGGCGCCGCTCAACCTCATAGGACGCTTTGTCGAGGTAATCAACACATCTTTTCGTCTCTTCGGCAATATCTTCGGCGGCGCCGTGATAATCGTCATTATCTCGTTTCTGATAAAAAGCCTGGTGATGCCTGTCGGCCTGAGCTTCTTCTTCGGGCTTTTCGCAGGCACCATACAGGCATTCGTGTTTACGATGTTGTGGCTGTCGTATCTGTCAGTGGCACTTTCCGAGGAGTAGAGGTGCCGGACCCTTCAGTAGCACAGGTTGCCGCCTACATGGGCGCGGGGATTGCCATGGGCATGGGCGCCATCGGTGCAGGCGTGGGCGAAGGCTACACCGCGGGCAAGGCCAACATGGCACTCTACAGGCAGCCGGGCGCAGCGGATGCCGTGATAAAGAACATGCTTATCGGGCAGGCGATTGCGGAGACCTCCGGGATTTTCGCGCTCGTCGTGGCGTTCATTCTTATCTTTGGCGTTGATTTCACGGATGCGGGCATTGTCAAGGCCGCTGCCCTGCTTGGCGCGGGGTTCGCCATGGGGGTAGGGGCGCTGGGCCCGGGCGTGGGCGCGGGCCTTGCCGGCGGAGAGGCATCGCAGGGAATAGGCCGAAACCCCATTCGCGGGCCAATGCTGACGCAGGTAATGCTGATAGGCCAGGCGGTCAGCCAGACTACCGCGGTCTATTCGCTTGTGGTTGCGCTGATACTGATATTCGTAGTGTGACTGGAGGAAGCACTAAATCCGAAGCATGAAATCCGAAACAAATTCTAATTCCGAAGCACGAAACGGAGTGACGCAAGCAAACGAAAGGACCTTGAATGAGCAAGGCTGGAAAGCCAAAACAGTACGATTTGGAGGAACGGACTTTCAAGTTTGCGAAGGAAATGCGCGCTTTTGTGAGTATATTGCCAAGAACGATATCAAATATTGAAGACATAAAACAACTTGTACGGAGCTCAGGTTCAGTTGGCGCCAACTACATTGAGGCAAATGAGTCACTTGGAAAGAAAGATTTCCTCATGCATGTCAAGATTTCTCGTAAGGAAGCGAAGGAAACCCATTATTGGCTCCGATTAATAAATATTGGTAATGACGTGCAACTGGAGAAAGAACAGAAACGGCTAATTGGAGAAAGCAGCGAATTGACAAAGATATTCGGCGCTATATTGCGCAAAAGCGAATGATGTTTCGGATTTCGGATTTGTTTCGGATTTCGGATTTAGAATTTCGTATTTCCATAGTTACGTGTCATTCTTGATGCTGCTGCGCCAGTGTTAACAAAGTAGGTTTAGATTCGAGAGGAGGAGATTGTAATGGCTATTGAAGGAGCTGACATAATCAGGGCGGCGGCGCTTCTGGGTGCAGGAATCGCCATGGGGTTCGGCGCTATCGGCCCCGGCATCGGCGAGGGCTATGCCGCCGGCAGGGCGTGCGAAGGTATCTCCAAGCGACCCGAGCAAGCAGGCCTTCTTACCAGGACCATGCTTATCGGGCAGGCAGTCTCGGAGACTACTGGAATATACTCGCTCGTCATTGCCCTCATAATGATATTCGTCGTGCAGTAGAGCGGGACAGGAGAGTAGATGGTAGAACAGTAGAGCAGTGAAAATCTCCTCACAACTATCTACTGCTCTACTTACTTGAAAATCGGAGATTTTCACATGGTTCTCGCAAAAGGATCGAAACTGCTTCTCCTGGCGCTTGGGCTGGGCTACGTGATTTTCCTGGCCGTGTTCTTCTACCAGTCGGTAGTCAAGCACGGGCTTGTTTCAGTTCCGGCTTTTAAAACTATTGAAAATCTCCGGCTGCCTGACCCGGGTAACGAAGTTGCGCTGGAAGAGTTCTGCAAGGACTTTGTCGAGATTGAAATCATACAGACTGATAGCAACAGTGGACGCTACAGGGTTGTCCAGTTGAGGCCCCGCGACGTGAAGAAAAGAATCGAGGATGGGACAGAGAAAATCCTTGGTGCAGAAGCGGGACCTGCCTCGAAGGCGCGGAGCTTCGCCAAGAAACGATACATTGCCGCGGCCCAGATAAAGGCGCCAGACGGGAAGGTGGTGCTCGACAAGAAGGTCGAGCTCGGCCTCATGCAGATTGAGCTGCTGACCAGGTACGGGGTCGCGGGCAAGACTGAAATCCCCGTTCAGGGGCACGGTCAGATTATCGGCATCAATGCGACAATGGGGTTTGTCATCCTCAACTTCTTCGTGCTCGCCGCGCTTCTCTACGGCCTGCTGTGGGGGCCGATAACCAAGATGCTCGACGACAGGGCGGCTTCCATCCGCAAGGACATCGAACTGGCATCAGCCAGCCGCGAGGATGCCCAGAAGCTCAAGGAGCGCTATGAGCAGGCGCTGGCGAACGCGAGGTCCGAGGCCAACCGAATGCGCCAGGAGAAGGTGCGCGAGGGCGACGCCCAGAAGAGCAGGATTATCGGCCACGCGCGCGAGGAGGCCAGGAGACTCAGCGAAGATGCCAAGGTCCAGATCGAGTCCGCGCTGAAGGAGGCGAAGCTTGACCTGAGAACGGAGATAGGCGGCATCTCGGTCGAAATCGCGGCCCAGATACTTGCCAAAGAAGTGGACCAGGAAGTCCACAGGAAGCTGATAGACGATTTTCTGAGGAATCTCGAGACCGAAGAGGTCTGAGAAGGAGTCGGCCAGTTGCAGGATTCGATTGTCGCAAGGCGTTACGCGAAGTCGCTCGTCGCGGCGGCGGCCGATGAGGGCGAGCTCAGAGCGCTCTTTGACGAGTTCCGTGCTGTTGTGGGGCCCCTCACAAGGGGAGAAGTTATCGAGTTCTGGAAGAACCCAGGCATCACTATTGAGCGCAAGGTCGCAATGATCGGGGATATGACAGCGCGTTTTGACGCGAGCAGGAAACTCGCGTCATTCCTGCGCGTCCTCGCCGAGAAGAACAGGATAAAGCTCCTGAAGCGCGTGTTCGAGGAGTTCACTCAGCTTGCACGTGCGGCGCTCGGCGAGACAACCGTCATTGTGGAAACGCCTTTCGACCTGACCGAGGAAGACAAGAACGACCTGAGCTCGATTCTGAAGCGCAAGCTCGGCAAGAAGATAATTCTCGAAATCAGGATTGACAAGGACCTGATTGCAGGGGCGCGAATCAGAATAGGCGATAAGGTGGTTGACGGGAGCATGAAGATGAAGCTTCGGAAACTGAAAGAGTCCATTTCAGCCTGAATGGGCAGCGCGTGTTTCTAAGCTGTTTGAGGAACCGAAATGAAGATAAGACCGGAAGAGATCAGCTCAGTTATCAGAGAGCGCATCGAGGCATTCGGCGAGGTTACGGACGTTGCTGAGACTGGCAAGGTTGTCTATGTCGGCGACAGCATCGCACGTGTCTACGGCCTGTCGGCGTGCATGGCGGGCGAGCTTGTCGAGTTCCCCAACGGCGTCCGGGGACTGGCGCTCAACCTCGAGGAGGACTCCGTCGGCGTCGTGATTATGGGCGAGGATGTAGGCATCAAGGAGGGCGACACTGTGCGGCGCACGGGCCGTATCCTCGAAATCCCCGCAGGCGATGGCTTCATAGGCCGGATTGTCGACCCGCTGGGCAATCCCCTCGATGGCCGGGGAGAAGTGGGCGTTCAGGAGAGCCGCGTCATTGAGCGGGTGGCGCCCGGCGTCGTCTGGCGCGAGCCTGTCAACGTGCCGCTCCAGACCGGTATCAAGGCGATAGATGCCATGACGCCCATAGGGCGCGGACAGCGCGAGCTCATTATCGGGGACCGCCAGACGGGGAAAACCGCCATCCTTCTTGACACCATCCTCAACCAGCACGACCAGGATGTCATCTGCATCTACGTTGCAATCGGGCAGAAGCGCTCGAGCGTGGCAAGAGTTGTGAAGACCTTTGAGGAATACGGGGCACTCAAATACACAATCATCGTCTCGGCCGACGCGTCAGTGCCGGTGTCACTCCAGTATATCGCGCCCTATGCCGGCTGCGCCATAGGCGAGTATTTCATGGAGCAGGGCAGGGATGTCCTTGTCTGCTACGACGACCTCTCCAAGCACGCGGTCGCCTATCGTGAGATTTCGCTTCTTCTGCGGCGTCCACCCGGGCGCGAGGCCTACCCCGGCGACATCTTCTACCTGCACTCAAGGCTGCTCGAGCGGGCCGTCAAGCTCAACGAAGAGAAGGGAGGTGGAAGCCTCACAGCCCTGCCGGTAATTGAGACGAAGGCCGGCAACGTCGCCGCGTACATCCCGACAAACGTCATCTCCATAACCGACGGCCAGATATACTTGGAAGGCAACCTGTTCTACCAGGGCGTCCGACCCGCCATGAACGTCGGCATCTCGGTATCCCGCGTGGGCGGCAAGGCGCAGAACAAGGCGATGAAAAAGGTCGCCGGCTCCCTGCGCATTGACCTCGCCCAGTTCCGGGAGCTTGAATCGTTCGCGCAGTTCGGTTCAGACCTTGACGCGGCCGCGCAGGCCCTGCTCGCAAGAGGCCAGCGCCTTGTCGAGCTGCTCAAGCAGGATGTGTACGTGCCGGTGCCTGTAAACGAGCAAATTGCCGTAGTCTACGCCGGGACGCAGGGCCTGCTTGATGACGTTCGCATTGAGGATATCAGGCTGTTTGAGGTGAACATGCTCGAGTGGCTGCGCAAGAACCGCGCTGAGCTGCTTGAGGAACTCAGAGTCAAAGGCGAGCTGACGGCGGAGATTGACCAGAAGCTCAAGACGGCCATAAGGGAGTTCAAGCAGTCGGTGTTTTTCGACAAGATGGGTCGCAAGCCGGTTGAGAAGAAATAGTGTTGAGGTGAGTTATGCCTGCGGCTACGCCGTTGGACATAAAGAGGAAGATCCGCTCAGTCCAGAACACGCAGCAGATAACCAAGGCCATGAAGATGGTCGCGGCTGCCCGTCTCAGGCGTGCGGAAGGCAGAATGCGTGCGGTGCGGCCCTACTCGGAAATCATCAACGAGTTCCTTCTGCAGGTTCTGCCCTCGCTCACCAGCGATGAAAGCCCGCTAATCGGGGAACGCGAGCCCAAAGCCGTCGGCGTGATTGTGATTACTTCCGACAAGGGCCTCTGCGGCGCTTTCAACGCGAATATCCTGCGCAGGACCGAGGCGCTTATGAAAGAGAGGCCCGAACTCGACTACAGGCTCTTCTGTCTCGGAAAGAAGGGCGCCCGCTACTTCTCGCGCAGGCGCTGCGATGTGAGAAGCGAATACACAGACCTCTACCGCACCACCTCGCTCCCCATGACGGCCAGCATCGTGGAGCAGGCTGCCACCTCCTACGTCAGCCGCGAAATAGACGAGCTGCAGCTTGTGTACTCGCATTTCGAGAATATCGCAGTCCACCCGGTGGTGACGCGCAAGCTGCTGCCGGTGGACCTCGAAGCAATCATAGGGAAGCTGCCGCACTTGGCGGATGAAGCGAGGGAGAACATTCTCTTCGAGTTCGAGCCCGGCATGGCGTACCTCTGCGAGGTCCTGCTGGAGAAATATATCTCGGGTGAACTGTATCACGGCCTGCTCGAGTCTTTCGCCTCCGAGCTTGGGGCGCGAATGACCGCCATGGATGCCGCAACGGAGAATGCGCAGGAGATGGTCGAGACCCTGACCCTCGAATACAATAATATCCGCCAGGCCTCGATAACCACCGAGATAGTGGAAATCGCAAGCACTGCGGAGGCGATGAGGTAGAAAAACCACCCGCTCTTTTTGGAGTCGCAAATATGGATGTCGGCAAGACAGGGACCACTGGGACGCGCCCCGGCAGAATCAAGCAGATTATGGGGCCGGTCATTGACGTTGAGTTCGATGAGCTGCCGGAAATCTACACCGCCCTCAAGATTATTGACAAGGCACGCGGCGTAGAAGTCACGTGCGAAGTCATGCAGCACCTTGGTGAGAGCACGGTCCGCACTATCGCCATGGCGCCGACCGAAGGCCTGGTCCGCGGTATGGAGGTTAGAAACACGGGCGATTCCATCAAGATTCCTGTGGGCCCGAAAACGCTCGGCAGGATGATGAATGTGGTCGGAGAGCCAATTGACGAGGCGGGGCCCATTGAACACGAAATCAAGATGCCCATCCACAGGCCGGCAATCAGCTTTGGCGAACTCGAGGTGCAGACTGAGCTTCTCGAGACAGGCATTAAGGTGGTAGACCTTCTTGCGCCCTATCCGCGCGGCGGCAAGGTTGGCCTGTTCGGCGGGGCCGGCGTGGGCAAGACAGTCATTCTCATGGAGCTCATTCGCTCCATCGCGACCGAGCACGGCGGTTTCTCCGTCTTCGGAGGTGTCGGAGAGCGAACGCGCGAAGGCAATGACCTCTGGCTCGACATGAAGGAGTCCGGCGTTATTGACAAGACCGCGCTTGCCTTCGGACAGATGAACGAGCCGCCCGGTGCCAGGTTCCGCATCGCGCTTACCGGCCTCACGCTTGCCGAGTACTTCCGCGACGTCGAGGGCCAGGACGTGCTCCTCTTCATTGACAACATCTTCCGCTTCGTCCAGGCCGGCTCCGAAGTCTCCACCCTCCTCGGGCGCATGCCTTCTGCCGTCGGATACCAGCCGACGCTCGCCACCGAGATGGGACAGCTCCAGGAGCGTATCACCACGACCAAGAAAGGCTCGATTACATCTATCCAGGCAATCTATGTGCCCGCAGATGACCTGACGGACCCGGCGCCCGCGACCACCTTCGCGCACCTGGATGCGACGACCGTGCTTTCGCGACAGATTGCGGAACAGGGACTCTACCCGGCGGTGGACCCGCTTGACTCCACAAGCAAGGTGCTGGACCCGCGGGTTGTGGGCGAGCGCCATTACAATATCGCAAGAACCGTGCAGCAGATACTGCAGCGCTACAAGGACCTGCAGGACATCATCGCCATACTCGGCATGGAAGAGCTCAGCGAGGATGACAAGCTCACCGTGGCGCGGGCGAGGAAGATACAGCGTTTCCTCTCGCAGCCGTTTTTCGTTGCCGAGGCGTTTACCGGCCACCCGGGCAAGTACGTCAAACTCGAAGATACTCTTTACGGTTTCGAGCAGATTCTCAGCGGCAGTTGCGACGACATGCCTGAGCAGGCGTTCTTCATGGCCGGCACGCTCGATGAGGCGAGAGCCGAGGCCAAAAAGCTCGAAGGTGACGGCTCGGCGGACAAGTCCGCCGGCTAACACCTCGTTAGCCGCGCAGCTTGTTGCGCGTGTTTACCTGCGCCCTCTCCCCCCAGGGGAGAGGGAAAAAGATGACAAAGTAGCGTTAGGAAGGTACGAAGGAATAGCCGCGCAGGGGTTAGTCATGGCAGGGCCCGACAGCAAGAAACTGAGACTCGTCATACTGACAGTCGAGCGCAAGGTGTATGAGGGGGAGGCGGACTCGGTCACCGGGCTGGGCAGCGGCGGCGAGTTCACCATCCTGCCAAAGCACATCGCGTTCATGACGCCGCTTGAGATTGGCATCCTCAGCACCCGCCACGGCACCAAGAAGGAGGCAATCGCCCTGCACGCGGGTTTCCTGAGAGTGGAGGACGATACAGTTACCGTTCTTGCCGACGCGGCGGAGCGCGCGGAGGATATTGATATCGAGCGCGCCATGGCCGCCAAGCTAAAGGCGGAAGAAATGCTCAAAAGGCTGGGCGAAAGCCCCGACCTGGAAAGCGCCGGTGCCTCCCTGCGGCGTGCGCTTCTCAGGCTCAGAGTCGCTGACAAGGACTGAGCTTCTTGGCCCTTGATAGAGGGCACCTGTTTTTTTGTGCCACTTTCGTTTTTTCTCCGTGCTCTTGGCGCCTCTGTGGCTATAATTCTTGCATTCGTTTCGCTTGCGGGCGTTAACTGTTCTTTGCCGGAGTTCAGAAATGTCCGAGATTCATCCCGAAACTCAGGAGAAGGTGAGCCAGTTCATTGCCGAGGTCATGGCGCTCCTGAGCGACCGCCTGAAACACGCCGTCGCGCGGGTCGCCAACCCGAGGGCCGGGGCAGACCCGATGGCGGATATCGAGGTGCTGCTCGTCGCGGATGAGCTTGCTACCCGCGAGACATTCAGGATATGGGAACTCGCCGGCAACGCCAGCATCAAGCATGAGATAATCTTCTCTGTCCAGGCATACAGCACCGAGGACTTCAATACACGAAAGAACCTGCCTGCACTCGCGGCCTTCATGGCCGAAGGACTCGAATATGACCTACAATGAGACCGCCCTTGCCAAGCATCGCCTGCAGCAGAGCTACCAGGCTCTCGCGGATGCGGAGCTTCTCCTGAAGAACGGCACGCCCTCCGGCGCGGTTGCGATGGCTCTTCGCGCAGCCAGGCAGGCTGCCGAAGCGGCGCTCATCGCCGCCGGCAACGAGGCTTTGAGGAATGAGAGCCTGCTCTTCCTCGTTCTGGGCTTTGTCAAGGATGGCCGCCTCTCGGCGAGCTCATTCAACGCCTTCCGCACCATGATGGACCTCTGCCAGTATGTCAATGAGCGTGACTTCTCGGCTGTTAACCGCTCCGTAGTGGACGCGGCGATAGGCAACGTGAAATACTTCCTCAGGGAGATGGGTGGCATAGTCAAGCGTTAGGGGCTCGGTAAAACCCAATACCACCAGGGGACTTGGTACTCAAAGAAAGGTGCACAGAGATGCTAACGGAACGTGTCAGGGCAGTCAAGCCTTCGATGACTCTCGCGGTCATAGCGAAGGTCCGCGAGCTCAAGGCCAGGGGTGTGAAGATATTCGACTTCGGGGCGGGTGAGCCTGATTTCAACACGGCTGACTACATCAAGGCCGGGGCTGTCGCGGCGCTCGAAGAGAATTTCACCCGCTACACGGCGGCAGGCGGGATTCTCGAGCTTCGCGAGGCGATAGCCGCCCGAATCCACAAAGACAACCAGCTCGACTACTCGCCCGACCAGGTAATTGTGACAAACGGCGGGAAACAGTCAATCTATAACGCCCTGCAGACCCTCGCGCAGAACGGGGACGAGGTGATTATCCCGTCGCCGTACTGGGTCTCATATCCTGAGATGGTAGTCCTTGCGGATGCGAAGCCGGTGATTGTGCAGGGCAGCGAGGAAAACGAATTCCGCGTCACTGCCGCACAGGTCGAGGAGGCACTTACACCCAATACGAAAGTGTTTATTATGAATTCGCCCCAGAACCCGACGGGAACAGTCTACTCCCGCGAGGAAATTGAGGCGCTTGCGCAGGTATTCGTCAAACACGGTATCCACATCATAAGCGACGAGGTCTACGACAAGCTGCGCTACAACCCCGAGCCGCACGTATCCATCGCCCAGATTTCGGAAGAGATGAAGGCGCTCACAGTGCTCGTAAACAGCCTCTCCAAGACCTACGCCATGACAGGCTGGCGAATCGGCTTCGGGGCAGGCCCGAAGGACATTATCAAAGCGATGACCAAAATCCAGAGCCAGAGCACCTCGGGGGTGAACTCCATCACCCAGAAGGCGGCTCTCGTCGCGCTTTCCTCCGGCGACGAAATCATTGCAGAGCGTACCGAAGAATTCCGCAAGAGGCGCGACTTCACTGTCAAGCGAATAAACTCCATTGACGGCCTTTCCTGCTTCATGCCCGGCGGCGCCTTCTTCCTCTTCTTATCAGTTGCCGGCTTCATGGACAAGACCTTCGGCGATGCGAAAGTTACCGGCTCGATTGAATTTGCCACAACTCTTCTCGAACAGAAGCACGTCGCTGTGGTGCCCGGCATTGGCTTCGGCGCCGAGAACTACATCCGCCTGTCCTACGCCACGGGCATGGACGACCTGGAAGAAGGGCTCAACCGCCTCGAACAGTTCCTCGCCTCAGCGGGCATTTAGCCGGCGAACTTGTTCGCCGCGTTGACTGCAACGCGGAATGTAATTTCCCAAGCCCCGCCGTTCACGGCGGGGGTATTTAGCCGGCGAACTTGTTCGCCGTGTTGACTGCTGTACTACGTCTGTCACGGCGGGCAGTGGAGAAAGACCTTCTGGCGGACTTTTCACCAACAAACGTCTTGCACACGGGGCGAACTGGAACCTTGTTTTTACTCGCACATCATAATAGAATGTTATGGTCATCGGAGGTCAAGGTATGAGAAAAATAGTACCTGCTGCACTCGTGATAATGTCATTCTTGTTGGGCTGCAGTGCAGCCGAAGATGACTACGTGCAGCAGTTGATAGACGCGATGCAGCATGAAGATGTCGGTGTCCGCTGGAATGTGGCAATGTTATTGGCGAAAACAGGGGATAAGAGAGCGATAGAGCCGCTTAAGGGTTTGTGGAAAGAAGACAGTTACAAACCTCTCCAGATATTCGCGGCTTGTGCATTAGTCGGATTGACAGAAGACGACAAAGCCCTTGCTTTCCTGATTGACGGGTTGAAAGACAAGGATGTGGACGTTCGAGTCTGTGCATCAGGGGCGTTGGCCAGAATAGGCGATGAGAAGGCGGTTGAACCTCTGGCGAAACTAATGAAGCATGATGAGGACAAGAGAGTTCAGCTCAGCGCTGCCTTCGCATTGGTGTACACAAACAGAGATGAACAAGCCCTTGAGTTCCTGCTCAAAATGCTGAAGGACAAGGATAGGGAAATCCGTCATGTTGCCGCTGATGTACTGGGTGGAATAGATGATAAAGAGGTAATTGAAGCATTGGTTCAAGCATTCAAAGATGAGGCACCAGTCGGCGCGTTAACGAAAGAGAATGTGACTGAATGGCATGAGAAGCAAAGGGCAAACGTGCGTGAGAAGATAGCAGAATCATTGGTGCGAATAGGCAAGCCAGCAATTGTCTATCTTGGTAAAGCTTTGAAAGATTCTGATTCGGATGTCCGCAGCTTTGCCGCGTGGACACTGGGCATGATAGCCGAGAAAGAAGTTGTCGAACCTCTTGTCGAAGCATTAAAAGACAAAGATAAGGATGTTCGTTGCACAGCAGCAAGCGCTTTGGGGAATATAGGCGAATCTGCAGCGGTTGATTCACTTGTTGAGATATTAAAGGATAAAGAAGTGCGCCGCTGGGCAATATCGGCACTTGGTGAGATTGGCGATAGAAAAGCGGTCAAGCCTCTAATTGATACGCTTAAAGATAAAAACAGTGAAGTCCGGTTCCGAGTAACATTGGCGCTATGTGACATCGCTGACAAGAGCGCTGTCGGAACGCTCAGAAAAGTCTGGAAAGACGATACAGACAAAGAGGTTCAAATAGGCGGCGCGCTTGGAGTGTTCAAACTCGCCGGTGATAACGAGGCGTTCAAATTCATGGTTGAGGGCTTGTCGGACAAGCAGACCAGTGTTCGGCTCAACGCCATATATGTTCTGGGAGAATCAGGAGACAGCCGAGCCGTACAACTTCTTGCAGAGATTCTGGAAGAGAGCGAAGTGCCGTTATTGGTAGTACAGGCTCTGCGAAAACTCAAGCATAAAGAGACGGTAGCACCTCTCATTAAGGCTCTTAAGCATTACGGCTCGTCCGCATTGGAAGCGGTTGAGGCCTTAGGAGAAATGCGAGACAAGAGAGCTATTGCGCCACTTATCGAAACGCTGGAATGGTTAAATATAGAAGACCAGCCTCTTCGAATCACTGCGGCCTTGGAGAGTATAACCGAAGACGATTTTGGGGACAATTACGCGAAGTGGCAGCAGTGGTACGAGAAGAACAGGGATAAATAGCAGCTATGAGCGAAAACAGTCAGGCCAGGTCAGAGGCAAATGGCGAAAACCATGTTGCTGAATTCGCAGGCAAACATGGAGCGCTCCTGACGCGGCTGTTTGAGAAGATTGACCAGTCGCGGGACGGCCTGATTGAGCGAATCCGCGAGATTGCCGAAATACCCGCGCCCACCTTCAATGAAAAAAAGCGGACCGAATACATTAAAGAAGCCTTTGCCGGGTCAGGGCTAAATGACATCCATTCTTTATCAAAGGGCAGCGTTCTCGGTTACACGCAGGCAAGAGGTGTAAAAGACACTCTTCTTCTTGCGGCTCATATTGACCACGTATTCCCGCACGGCACAGACCTCACCACTCGCATAGAAAAGGACATCCTGTACGGACCAGGGACTGGTGACAACGCTACGAACGTGGCTGCTATCGTTGAGATGGCGAGGCTGTTTCGAGAACTGAGTATCTTCCCCGTCCGCAACATCGCTTTCTGCGGAACAGTTTGCGAGGAGGGAAACGGCAATCTTGCAGGCATTTCCGAAGTGCTTGACTCGCTCGGCGAGAGCCTGTCTGCCATGATAGCTGTCGATGGCGGCGCATCAACGGTTGCGAATCGCTCTCTGGCCATCCGGCGCTACGTGCTTCGCGTGAGATGCCCCGGCGGGCATTCCTGGGGGCAGTTCGGCACCCCCAGCGCAGTCCACGAGATGGCGCGGATTATCACTGCGCTCGCCGCGCTCGAGGTGCCCTCAGAACCCAGGACCAGCTACAACGTGGGCACTATCCGCGGCGGCACCTCCGTAAACGCGATTGCCCAGAGTTGCGAGGCTGAGATTGACCTTCGTTCTCTTGAGCGCGAATCTCTTGAAGCGCTTGAGCAGTCTTTCCTCAGGATTGTTCAGGCGGCCCGCAAGGAGGATGTCGATGTCGTCGCAGAGCTTATCGGTGACAGGCCTGCGGCAGTGATAGCGCCTGAGCACCCGCTTGTCTCGACAGCACTCGGCGCCGCGCAGCAGCTTGGCCTCGAAGTCAAACTCGCTGCATCCTCCACCGACGCAGCGCTGCCTCTTTCGCGCGCCATCCCGTCGATATCCTTCGGCATCTACCACGGCGGGAGGTGCCACACTCTCGAGGAGTTTGTCAAGCTAAGTTCTCTAACCACGGGCATGAAGTGGCTCGCGCTTACAGTGCTTGCAATTGCGGGGGTTGAAGATTGACTTCGGAGCTGTCTGCCGGGTGCTACCTCTGCGACTACCACGTCCACACGGACCTCAGCTTCGACGGCAGAGGCACGCTAAGTGATTTCTGCCTGGCCGCAATTGACCATGGTATTAAGGAGCTCGGTTTCTCCGAGCACGTTGGTATCGACGCCTCGGATGACGCTTACGGCACCCTCGATTATGAGCGCTACCGGCGCGGAATCGAAAGTGTGCGCGAACGGTACGCCGGAAAGCTAATAGTGAAAATGGGAGTTGAAGTAGATTTCCGTTCCGGTGTCATTGCCGGTATCGAGCACTACATTCAAACACATGAGTTTGACTACGTAATAGGCGCAGTACACTATCTTGAAGGCGACATCCTCCTGAGAACGGCGATATTTGAAGAACGTCCCCAGCGTGAAGTGTGGGACGACTACTTCAATGAGATGTTTCTGATGGCGCAGACGGGTCTGTTCGATATTATCGCCCACCTTGACGTGCCCAAGCGCGGGTACGTCCCGCTCTACGGCCCCTTCGACTGGACTCTGTACGAAGACGCAATCGGCAAGGTGCTTGCCGAGGCAATCACCCGCGACACCGCGCTTGAAATCAACACGGCGGGGCTTCGCAAGCAGGCGGACGAGATATTTCCCAGCCTCGGTGTCCTCAAGCTCTACCATCAACTCGGCGGGAAGCTGGTGACGTTCGGCTCCGATGCCCACAGCCCCGGCAAAGTCGGCTGCGACTTCGGTGCGGCGCTCGAGGCGGCAGATGCCGCGGGCCTCACAGAAGTCAGCACATACTCAGGCCGCAAGAGGACAACCGTGCCAATCAGGATTTAGAGACTATTGAAACTGTATGTCTTCCCGGATACTATCCCGGCATGAAAATATGGAAATCCGGTCGAAACCTGCCGCTTAGAATCCGCAGGATTGCGGTGATAGTATTCTTCTTTGTCGCGATACCCGTGCCGGAGCTGCTTGTCGCCGGCGTCGTAGCGATAGCAGCGGGCAGCCTTGTACTGATTTTGAGCTATGGTGTGCTTGTGAAGCGCGACAAGCTTACGACGCGCGGCCCCTACGCCTTCTGCCGCCACCCCGCCTATTTCAGCATGCTCGTCTCCGGGCTCGGATTCTGCCTTGCCACGGGCTGGCAGGTTCACGCAATCGTTCTTGCGGTCGCCTTTTTCGTCATCAGCGTGCCGCTGTACTACCGCAAGATACGATTTGAGGAAGAAGAACTCGAAAAGATTCACGGCGACAGGTTCCGGGAATACACCGGGCGCGTAAGGCGAAAACTCGTGCCTTCCCTCCTCAGTGGTATCCGCAACGGGGGGTTCTCGCTGAGACTGAGTTTCGAGGCAGGCATTCGCAACCACTCTTTCAAGCGTGTCTGCAAGGATGGGTTCTGGTTCCTCACGTTTGTCGCCAAGTGGTATTACCTCGAAGGATTCCATCCCTTCGGCGATGTGAAATGGACGGGCCGCTATCACTCCTGGCTGCTTACCGGCGCACTCGGCACCATGCTAACGTTGTTCCTTGTCTTCAAGTACCTCGACCACCGGTATCGAAAGTCACGCAAAGCTGCTGAAAGCGCGGGCAGTTCGCCCTCACTCTCCTAACGGTGTGCTGCTGCCGTCGGCCGGCGGGTCGTTTCTGCTGGTGTATCTTCTATGGCGTACGACACCTGTCTGGTCTGTGTAGAAACTCCTCCTGCCTCCCATACCCGGCGCCCCCGGTACGGCGGTCATTGACCAGGTTTGCCCATCCTCTCCAACTGTCAGGCTGAAATGGTACTCACTCTTGATACCGCCTGCGAGTCGCTCGTCTATCAGGTCAGCATCCCTGAGTTGCTCAACAGTTCCATACTTGCCGTACTTGGCGGCATACAGTTCTTCGGCAGAGCAGAATTCGTAGCAGGTGGCTATCGCTGAGGTTTCGTTGGCCGCTGTCTTCGATTCGAGGAGGTTGGGTATCGCAATCGCCGCGATTATCGCTATGATTGCAATAACCACAGGACCGGCAACAGCCCCGACAATCAGTACGATTACCCAGCCGGGCATGCCCCCCTGTGGTGGCGGGGGCGGATAGCCTCTCGGCCTGCCTTGTGCCAGGAACTCACCGCAGTAACGGCACTTCACGGCGTCGTCAAGTATTTCCTCGGCGCAGAAGGGGCACTGCTTCATCGGGCGCAACCCACCTGTTTGTCCTTGTGGCTGGGCCTGGTTTCCATCAAACTCGTTCATAACCTGTCTCCCTCTGGTACGACATGCTACCACCCGCCGGATGGAAAACTGTTTTCGTCAGCCGGCTCGTCATAGCTGCTTGTCATTATCGAAGAGCGGATAACGCCTGACTGGTCAATGTAGTAGCTCTTGCGGCCCGTCGTACCGGGAACGGCCGGCACGGCTGTACACGACCAGGCGTCTTCACCAGCTTTCAGCGCGTAACAGTACCCCGACTTCGCCCGCTCGGGAGTCGTCGCCTGCGCCAGTGACATGTCAATAACGCCCATTCCCTGCAGCTCATCGAAGCTTCCGTATCTACTGTACTTGGTGACAAAGACTTCCTGGGCGAACGAGAGGGTTCTCAACGTGCTGACAGCCGCGACTTCGTTGACAGTCTTTTTCGACGCCAGCAGGTTGGGTATGGCGATTGCCGCCACGATTGCAATGAACGGTACAACAGCTACCGCGACAATCAGCAGTATTACGCATGTTGACAGGGGCTTCTTGGGCGGAAGTACGGCCGTTCTTCTCCTCTTGTCGAGCAGCTCGCCGCAGTGGCGGCACTTCCTCGCATCAGCCGGGACTTTCTCGCGGCACGCGTGGCATCTCTTGACGTACTGCGACCTTCGCACCCTCTTGCCGGGCTGGCGCTGGGGCTGCAGGGGCTCAATCATTCATGCTTCCTCTTGCCGCGGTGTCTTGACACAACGGCGCCGCCTCAATCATCCCAGTCTGAGCTGTCCCAGTCCATAATCGGCGGGCTGTCAGGTCCCGCCTTTTCGTCGGAATGGCTTGTGTAACTCTCGGTTCGCAGCTCACCGGTTGTGTCAATGTAATAGCTTTCCGTGGAGGGCCTCGGATTCACCGGCCAGGCCACCATCGACCAGTCCTGCCCGTCCGGGCTGACCTCAAGCTCGAAGCGATACTCGTGTATGCTCCCGCTCCCGAGGCTCGGCATTATCAGCACTTTATCTGCGAGTTCCTTTAGTGTGCCATACCTGCTGTTCTCCAGGTAGTAGGCTTCCTGGGCCGAGGCTACGTCTGTGCACATGGACTCCACAAACGCCTCTTTTACACTGCGCCTCGACGAGAGCATGTTGGGTATCGCAATCGCAGCCACTATGGCGATAAACGGGATTGCCCCAACAGCCACAATCACGAGTATCAGGCAGGTGGACAGCTTGTTGGGTGGCGGCTGCTGTACTGGCGCCGACGCGTAGGGCTGTTGTTGCGAGCCGTCCAGGAACTCGCCGCAGTAGCGGCACTTGATTGCCCTGGCGGGCACCATCTCGGCGCAGTAGGGGCATTTCTTCATGTCTTCGCCATTCATCAGACGATTCCTTTCACCACATTAGCTTACTATAGAACTACTGAGGTGTAGTCTACTCTCTTAGCGGGTTTTGTGTCAACACAGAAAGGCCATGTTTGCGCCGCCATCTCCGGTATGGTGCCTGCAGTGTGATTTGACGTGTTTCGTGAACCGGCCTAAGCGCTCAGGTCTTCCTTGACTCTTAGAATCTGTTTCTTGAGTTTGCCCAGTTCAGTGCTGCAGACTGCCCACGTTACTTCCATGTCAACACCGAAGTAATTGTGGACGAGTATATCTCTCATGCCGGCAATGCGTTTCCAGGGAATGTCGGGGTACTTCTCTTTTACCTCCAGCGGGATATTCTTGGCGGCTTCGCCGATAATCTCAATCCTTCGTATGACAGCATCCTGCAACTGGGTTGAGTGAAGAAAATCGGTCTTCTTCTTGCCTCTGGTATATTGTTCAAGCAGGTCTATGCACTCGAGTATATGCTTGATAAAGACTACAGCATCTTTGCTCATAGAAGGGCTTTCTGTTCGCGCAGTATTGAATCCTTGAGAAGGGGATGCAGAGACTTGTAGGTCAAAACATCTACAGTCCTGCCGAGAATGTCCTCCAATTCTATCTTGAGTCCCGCAAGGTCGAGGAGGCTTTTCTCACCCGCAAACTCAACCAGCAGGTCTATGTCACTCTGTGCGTTTTCCTCGCCTCTGACGAAAGAGCCGAACAGAGATGCCCTGCTGACATCATATTTCTCAAGGATAGGCAGAATCTTGCTTCTGATTTCTTCGACAGTCATCGTTTTCCTCTTCGTAAGGATTGCCGGGGGTTGGTATACAACAACCAAGAGCAGCAGTCAAGCGGAAAGATGCTCCGAAGAGTCACTGCTTCTCATGAACCCTTCCTGTTTCTCAGGAACTGCTTTATCGCGATAGCTGCGAAAACAGCGGGTGGAATGACGAAGAATATCACTACCCAGGTTGTGAATAGACCGGGATAGCGGAACTTATAATATCCTCCACCCAGGATGGCAGACGCCAACGCTGCGGCAAAACAGCAGAAACTGAGCATTAGCAAACCCCAAAGCCACGCGCAAAGCCCCATCAGGAAGAACCGATAGATTCTCTCAGTGGGGACGAGGAATATGAGATAGCCAACCACAGCTTCAACGACAATGAGAGGGATAGCAGCCAGCAGCCACCGGTCTATGAAAACGTAAAAAGCCCCGGGTGTACCGTGGAGCGCCTACGGGGTTTCTACCAGCTTTGCCGTGTGGCGGGAGTACTTGACCTCCTTGCCATCCTTGTCAAGCTCCCACTTGGCGGACTCGCTCCACCACTTCTTCCCTTTCTCCCACTTGATGTAAACCTTCCTCTGCCTCTTATTCTTGTATTTCGCTGTGATGGTTATCTCCATCACATTGCCGGTGAACTTGGTCTCTTGTGTCACCTTGTAGCCTGGCTCACCATCCATGGCGGTCCTGTGGAATTTCAGCTTCCTCGTTTCGTTTTTTGCCTCTTCCGGGAAGCGGGGAAAGTCAATCCATGCGGTGGAATTCCATCGCCCTTCCTGGACAGTGGATGTGAAAGTAGCCTCTGAAGGTTTGTTATCATGTACTGAGTGTTTCTTGCCTTCGTGGTTTACGCTGTACCACCTTACAAGCGTGAACGTGTCCTTTCTGACGACAAGTTCCCAATAACTCGTAGTAGTTCCGTACGGTACGCGAATTACATAAGCGGCGACAGTCGCTCCCTCTGCGTCGGTAACTTCCTTATCCTTAACGACCTCGTACTCTACAGTGTCCGTCTCTTCACTGTCTGGGAGACGCCCTGGTCGAGGTGTAATTCCCGGATCATGCCCGATATAGCTTACTTTGACTTTCCATTTATCCCCCACAGTCAGGCTAGGGACAAAGTCGGCTCCCCCGCCACCGTGAGCACACTTGACCAACCCTGCAGCAGCAACCGCCGCCATGAGCGCAAGAACAAATCTAACTCTAAACATGACAACTTACCTCCTACTCTTCAGAATATTCGTCCCTCAGCTTTACTTCCCTGCTGTCGCGCTGTTGAGGCTGACTGGGAGTCCAAGCAGTTCCTTTCTCTACGCCAACTGACGGGGGTCTGCTTGCCCAGAGGCAGTAGCACCCGATAACTGCAACACCAGCGACAAGTACAACCACCAGAATGTGAACTCTTCTCATTGCACTAATGCTCCAGTACCTTGTCCCTCATTTTGAAGCCTTGCGCTGTAACATTCGAATATTCCCATTCGTGAGAGGTGGTTAGCGGCATTTTTTCATGTCCTCGCCATTCATCGGACGATTCCTTTCACCACATCGGCCTGCAGAAGGATTGCCGAGGTGTAGTCTACTCTCTTAGCGGGTTTTGTGTCAACACAGAAAGGAACCACAGATTTCGCAGATATACACAGATTGGGGATAATTTCAAAGCCGCCCCGTTCATCGGGACGGAAAATATAGGGAGCACCTCACTGAAAAGCGTGGTAAAATGCAGGTCGCGGGCATGGATTTCGAAAAAATCTACCACCGTACGAACAAGGCTTGCGACAGATAATCCGCATTGCCCCCGGAACCCCACAAAAAAGAACGGAATAGATATTGACAATGCACGATGATGCTTGTATCTTTATATTCTTCATGCTGAAGGTTTCTCGAATGAGAGGAGGAGAAGATGTCTGGTCGTTACGGGGTGATTGGTGCATTGTTGCTTGTTCTTGCAGCCAGCTTTCTGGTCTCTGGCTGTAAGAAAAAGGAAATCACTGATTTGGCAAACGACTTTAGCTTTCCGGGTGACTGGTATCTGGACTACTACGACATAGAGCTTTCAGAATACGAATTTGTACCTGCTGCGGACTTGAGAAAGGTCTCACGCAGATACGAGGAGGCAACTGACACCTGGGAATTCCGGTTTGAGACGGAAGGCAACATAGGACAAGCTTTCCTGCAATATGGCAATTCTCTGGGCTTCCAGGTCTACATAGACAAGGACAGAGACGGGGTAAGTGATGCGATAATCTGCACCTCGGTCATCGTGGGAGATGTCATAGTTTATGAAGGCATTGTTATTACGCCGGACTTCCAGGAACTCGGCAGAAGTGCCCCTTTCGAGCTTTCTGAAACCTTGTCTCTTCGCATACCTGCGAGTTATCTGGGCTACGATTTCAGTTGGTTTGCCACCTCGGGCTATGCCCATGGTCCGGCCCAGCCAGTAAAGACTCAGATTTCAGGCCTGTGCGTACCGCCGATTGTAGACACGGCTTACCTTTTTGAATATGCTAACTGCGTTCTCACGGAATGGCTTGCGGATGTGGTTCCGTACCCGATACTATATTTCATACAGGGCAAAAGCTCTGGGAATCTGACCAACGGCAATAGGACTAAAGACATTGGCGGGCCTAAGACAATTGGCACCAATCCACAGCCCATTAAAGATTGGTTACTAGATCAAAAGGAAGCCCTGAAGTTCAAAGACAAATGGCGAATCGAGGTCTGGGTGATATCAAGGAATCCGTTCAACCATGGTCATGCTGACTACTGGGCGAAACTTGTCTACCAAGACAACAACCCTGAAAATGGCAAATGGGACAAGGGTGCTGAAACGGGCTACTGGATTGCAAAATGCCTATACGAGAATGGACAACTAAGCGAGACTGCTCTCAACCCGGGGCCGACTAATAGTTTGCCCGACCCGATAGTATCCATTACAGAGAATCCCGAGGCGATCGATGAAACATATCCTGGACCGGGCGGGGTTCAAATGGAGGGTAGCACATTTGTTGAAACTCAATATGACTTCAGCATAAGTGCCAAGAAACTGACCGTGACGAAATATAAGGTTCAGGAAAAACACCAGGACGCGTCTAAACGAAGAGTCAAGATTGCGGGGCCAACGACATTGACAGGAGACGCCAATTTGCCCAAAGATCCCGAAGAACTTCCTGACTTTGAGGAATAATCCGTTTCCATTTTTGGGAGGCACGCCAATGTATATTGATAATTATTTCCACGGGTTCTTAGTGCTCGTATTCGTAGTATCGGTAGTCTCAGGGTGCAGCATTACAGGCAGGGGAAACCCGGAGAACAGCAATGAATCAAGTCAGACAGGAGAGAGTATTTCTGATGCGCTGTCTTTCCTGCATGAGAAGAACCCGGCGCTTGTCGAGCGCCTGAAAGACTCGAATGACTTCTTCAAGCATTTCTCTCCATCGGCAGTTCAGGTTCGCGTCTTCAGGGAGTATCCTGTTACGACTAACGGCAAGGATATGGTTAAAGCTATTCAGGTTTACGGGATGCGAATCCTGCCGGATGGTTCCGAAAAGGTCGTCTGGAAAAGGTACATAGACAAAGCGCCTAATAGAATAGTCAGCGACCGCTACCGCGAAGCTCATGTCAAATACGTCGATAAGAAAGTGGTTTATGTGGAGTTCGACCACGGGAAAGAGGGAAAGACAGTCTACAAGCTTGACAGGCCCTCTGGCAAAATCGCCGGCAAGTTCAATCAGAAGGACAAGCGGTACAAGGAAGCAGAAAAATATATCTGGGAATACTACCCGATAATAGAAAGACCCGCGTGGCCGGCCGCTTCAAAGGAACAGACTGTTATCCCGTGGGAAGAGATGACAGGCGAGAAAAAGAAAGAGGGCGGTGATAAGTAGTCGTGCCCGTTGGTCTGTGCGCAAGCGGACTCGAGCCGTCCAGGAATTCACCGCAGTAGCGGCACTTGATTGCCCTGAGCGGTACGAGCTCTGCACGGAAAGGACATGTTTTGGTGCCTTCATTCATACCGACATTCACCCGGCTGAACTTCCCGATAATAGTCTATCCTTACTCCCGTCCTGGTGTCAACATTGAAACATCTCTCAGGAGTTATCTGTAAAATGAGATCTCTATACAGTAAAGACTCATGACGAAACTTTCCAGATGGTGACATAAGTGTCGAATACTGTGAACGGGAGAAGGCAAGAAAATGCGGTTGTTCTTATAAGTGTTGACAATATGATAAAGCGTATATAAGATGTAAAGCGTGGCTCAATAGCAAATGAGTCGAGCGGAAGGAACGAAGAGATGATGGATACAGGCAGAATAACACGCAAGATAATTGCCGCATTTGTGCTAATAGCTGTCTTCGTTTCAATACTGGCAGGCGAGATGTTGGCGCAGACGGAGAAGGAAGTGATAGAAGAAGCTACCGTAAAGATCAAATCGGGGAAGCTTGAAGAAGCTGATTTTATCCTGAAGGAGGGGCAGAAGAATCATCCTTCGAGCGTGGGGATTGCGCGTTTAAGAATCATTGTATGCGAGAAAATGAAGGCCGAATCGGACAGGTTTGCAGAAGCGTACGAAATGCTCGTCAAAGCGCTCAAGATGAAGGAAGTGGTGGATGGAAAGCTCAGCGGGCGAGATGCGAGCCTTCTTAGGAAGTCAAAAAAGAAGCTGAGTGAACTTATGAAAATACGATGGGGCGTGGATAAGGCAGCCGAAGGATATATTGTTTCCGTTAACAATATATGTGAGAAGTTTCTGCGACAGGGCAGATCAGTGGAGGCAAGCTTCGTATTCCTGAAAATAATCGCTGTTGCAGGAGATAAGAAAGAAATGAATGAGAAGACTGAAGCGCTATCGAAGAAGATAGGAGAGAAAGCGCGTCTTCTAAAAAAACCCGAAATCGGTTTCTTTAAGGTAAAGGACAAAGCGCATAGTCTTCTATCTGAAGCGCGCAGGTTGTTAAGAAAGGGAAAGGTAGGGGAGGCCCGTATAACGTGCCGGGCTGCACTAGAGGTGGACTATAACGCGGCGGAAGCTTATTCTCTGTTGTGCGAGATAGCGGAGAAGGAGAAGCAGACGGAAGAAATTCTGACACAGGGACTGACTTACTTATTATTTCCCGTACAGGCACAGTCATGCGTAAATGCAGAAGAGACAATAAAACGAGTCAGCAAGGCGTCAGGCGGTTTGAAAGAATATTTCAAGAAGAGTAAGGCGGCGCAGGAGGAGGTATGCAAGCTGGCCGAGGAAGCTGTGCGGAAGAAAAAGAAATCTGATCTCGAATATGCTCTCCTGGCGCTTTCTGAAATGACACACAGGAGCAGGCGAGTGGAAGCGGCCCTTTCGAAAGCCGAGTCCCTGCTTGGGGGATTTCTGCCGTGGCAAAGGATTTTCGATGGGAGTGACATGTCGGCGTGGCAGTCGGTGACGGGTTTGAATGGTTCCGCCAGGGGTGGGTGCATAGAGGTACTTCAGAACGAGAAGGCGACGAGCCGGGCAATATGGACCGGGGTGCAAACGAGCGGGTCGTTCAAGTTCCAGTTCAGCTTCCAGTTGGAACGTACGGGTGACAAGGCTCCGTCTGCGGCTGCAGATGTGCCCAGGTCCACGCTTTATTTGACTCTCTGGGCGCAGAAGGCGCCTTACGGCGGAACAGATTCGATATACATTGCACTCAACAACGATGCGACAAGCAACGGGGCCAGGATGTTCCGGCCGAGAGCGACAGCGGGCCAGGCGGATATGCTGACGGAGACAGTGTCATCCGGCCCGTCCTGGGTGCCCGGAAAATGGTACGTGATGCGGGTCGAGTACGAACACGACAAGCCTGGTAAGGGCAAAATAAAGATAGCGTTGGATGGCAGGAACGCGGTGACAATACCGGTGCCGGCGAAAGCGTCGCCTTCGCGCGCCGGTTACGTGGGGATAGGACAGCAGCTTTTCAAGTCCGTGAAGTTCAAGGATATCTTCCTGATACCGTGAGATTCGCCTGGCGAAAGACCAGAGCCGTTGGTGAAATAAAGCGGGCCCCGGTGGTGGTACCAGGACCCGTGTTTTTATATTGGGATGTTATGCTTCGACCTTGGCGAGGAGATCCTTGGTCTTGACCTTGTTGAACTGCATGCCGAGCTCCTTGGCCGGGATACCCATGGACAGGCCGATAACCTGTGGCAGGTAGAGCACGGGCAGCTTGTACTCCTTCTCGAACTTGGCTTCTATCGTGCGCTGGTTGTCATCGTACATTACGGCGCAGAAGGGGCAGATGAGGGTGATTGCGTCCACGCCCGCGTCTTTCACGATTTCGAGCTTGTGGTTTCCCACGGCGAGGGCGGTATCCTGGTCGTAAGCGAGCAGGGCGCCGCCGCAGCAGAACTTCTTGTCGGTGTACTCGACCGACTCGGCGCCGCAGGCAGTGATAATTTCATCGAGCGTCTGAGGGTCTTCGACGTTGTCCCACTTGTGGACGTCCGAAGGCTTGAGGTAGTGGCAGCCGTAGTGCGGTGCGATTCTGAGCATCTCGAGCGGCTTGGCGGCGAGCTCTTTTATCTTCTCGACGCCCACGTCCTCGAAGAGGATTCGCGCGAAGTGCTTGACCGCGAGCTTGCCCTCGACCTTGTAGCTGGGGTTGATTTTGGCGAGCTTCTCGTTGACTTCCTCGCGCAGCTTCTCGTCGTGCTTGAGGTGCTCGTTGACTTCGGCCATAACACCCGTGCAGGCTGAGCACAGGCAGCAGATGTCCAGGCCCTTCTGCTCCGCAATGGCGATGTTGCGCGCAGCCATGAGTGCGCAGGCCATCCAGTCCGCGTTCTTGACGGGGAAGCCGCAGCAGAAGAACTCGTCCTCCTCTACAAACTCGATGCCGAGCTTCGCGGCTATCGCGCGGCTGGAAAGCTCGTAGTTCCTGGCCCTGGCGGGTATTGTGCATCCCAGAAACAGCAGATACTTGTTGTCAGCCATCTCGGTTACCCTTTCTTGACTATCTTGTCCAGACCCGTAACTTCGAATATCTTGGACGCATCCTCGGTCCTGGGCTTGACGCGGGGCAGCCCCAGTTTCTCGCGCTTCTTGTTGTCGAAATCCTCGATTGCGTAGATGCGCCCGTCGTTGTAAATCGGCTCGGCCTGCGCGGCAACGCCCGGGTGGACAACCCCGTGCTTGACCGCGTAGTTCTTCAGCGCGTTCATCAGGTCCGTTATTTTCACATCCTGCGGGCAGCGCTCCTGGCACGAGTAGCACCCCGTGCAGAGCCACATGAATTCACTCTTTAGCACCCTCTCCTTCATGCCCAGGACAATCATGCGGATTATCTTGCGAGGGTTGAATATCTCGTTGACCTCGCGAATGGGACAGGAAGCCGTACACGTGCCGCAGGTGAAGCAGTAACGCAGGTTTTCGCCTCCCGGCAGCTCGGCGACTTCGTACTTGAAGTTCGGGTCGAGATCCGTAACCACAATCTCGCCTTGAGCGGCGGTTTCGGGACTCAAGACGCACCTCCTAAAAAAGCGTGTTGTCTGAGGCTCCTCACGTTTTCAGTAGATTGCAAACTATAAGAAGGGGGCAAAACCTTGTCAATCAAAAACTCCAAAAACATCAGTTAGCGTGTCCGCGACAGTTTTGTAGGTAATCTCTGCGTGCCGGGTTACAGGAGCCTTGAACTTACGAAGCCCCGGGGGGGTCGGTGACTGGCCCCTTCAGAATCCTGCGGCACCTCGCCGTGTTGTTAATCACTCGGCGGGCAAGCCCACCGGCTAACTTGCAGTCCGGTGATATTTTGCAATTTATCCTTGACAGATTCAGGGGCCGACTCTACCATCCCGCATCTCTAACGAGAACCCGGAGCGCCGGGCACCCAACTGTCCAAACAAGGGCTTCACAGGAGTGACTGATGGCGGATTTCGAGCCCAGGATACTCGCGTTCTGCTGCAACTGGTGCTCGTATGCCAGCGCAGACCTGGCGGGAGTCTCGCGCCTCCAGTACCCAACAAACGTCCGGGATATCCGGGTCATGTGCTCCGGCAGGATTGACACGCGGCTCGTTTTCGAGGCTTTTCTCCTCGGCATCGATGCCGTCATGGTCCTCGGGTGACACCTCGGCGACTGCCACTATGTTAGTGGCAACTACCATGCGCTTCGACGGGAGCCTGTCATAAAGCGGCTGCTGGAGCTTGCGGGCGTCTCGCCTGAGCGGTTCCGGCTCGAATGGTGCTCCTCGGCCGAGGCCCAGCGCTTCGTGGACGTGGTAACCGAGACGATCGAGGCTGTGCGAGCACTCGGCCCGCTGGGCTCCGAAGGGACAACCGGCGAAAAACTCGAGGAAAACCTGAGGGCAGCACGCGACGGCTCCTGCAGCGAACGCCTGCGCTGGCTTGTCGGCAAGCAGTACAGTCTCGAAACCGACACCAACGTGTTCGGCGAGGAGTACCCCAAGGAGACCTTCAAGGAGCTTCTTGAGACAACTGTCAGGGACGAGTACGTCAAAGCTCGCATTGTCAACCTGACGCGCAAGGAGCCCCGCTCAGTCAGGGAGATGGCGCCGGAGCTGGGGCTTGACCCGGCCGAGGTACTCCGAATGGTGACAATTCTTCGCGGGCGAAACATCGTGGATGTTAAGGAAGTAAGAGATACCAGCCCGCTGTATACTGCACTGGTGTAGCTGATAGATTCTGCAGCGCGAGGTCTGAGAAATTGGCGAAAAAAGGTAACGGGCGAAAGGTCGGGTCAGTCCTCGTCGTCGGCGGCGGCATAGGCGGCATGCAGGCGGCTCTTGACCTCGGTGATTCCGGCTTCAAGGTCTACCTGCTTGACCGAAAGCCCTGCATCGGCGGCATGATGAGCCAGCTTGACAAGACCTTCCCGACAAACGACTGCGCAATGTGAATTATCTCGCCCAAGCTGGTTGCCTCGGGAAGGCACCCGAACGTCGAACTCCTGATGAACGCCGATGTCCGCAAAGTAGAGGGCAAGAAGGGAAACTTCAAAGTCACTATCGCCTACCGGCCGCAGTACGTTGACCCTGACAAGTGCACCGGCTGCGGCGTGTGTGCCGAGCACTGCCCCGTCGAGGCGCTCAGCGTCTTCAACCTTGATATGTGTGTCGGGCCCGCTATCCGCGTGGATTACGAACAGGCGGTGCCGAGGATATTCGCCATTGACAAGGACGTGTGCGTCGGCTGCGGACTCTGCTTCGAGCTCTGCAAGGCCGATGCCGTAAACTACGAGCAGGCCGAGCGCGTCGAGAAGCTCAACGTGGGGGCTGTTATCCTCGCGGCAGGCTCCGAACTCTTCGACTGCTCGCTCAAGCCCGAACTCGGCTGGGCGCGCTTCCCGAACGTCGTCAACGCGCTCGAGTTCGAGCGCATCCTCGCTGCCGGCGGGCCCTATCGCGGGCTGATTCTGCGACCCTCTGATGGCGAAGAGCCCAAATCCCTGGCTTTCGTCCAGTGCGTCGGCTCGCGTGACAGCCGGGTAGGGAAGGACTACTGCTCAAGCGCCTGCTGCATGTATGCCACCAAGGAAGCAGTCATCGCCAAGGACCACGTCCACGGCCTCGACTGCACCATCTTCTACATGGACCTCCGCTCCTTTGGCAAGGACTTCGACAAGTACGTCGAGCGTGCCAAGGAGAAGTCGGGCGTGAAGTTCGTTCGCTCCCGCGTCTCGAACATCGAAGAAGACCCCGCTACCCGCAACCTGTTTATCAAGTACGAAACTGAAGAAGGCGAGCTCAAGACAGGCCAGTACGAGATGGTCGTCCTCTCGGCCGGCCTCTCAACCCCCATCGAGGCGGCAAAACTCGCCGAAGTCTGCGCAATTGAGCTCGACCAGTTCGGCTTCGCAAAGACGGGAGAGTTCACCCCCCTCTCAACCACCCGGGACGGTGTGTACGTAATCGGGACCTTCCAGGGACCAAAGGACATACCCGAAACTGTTACCCAGTCCTCCGGGGCCGCGGCGCTTGCCTCCCGCTATCTCGCCGGCGAGCGCGGCAAGGAAATTACCATACCGGAGCCCGTAAAGGAGAAAGACATCGCGGCCGAAGGCCCGCGTATCGGCGTCTTTCTCTGCCACTGTGGAATCAACATCGCCGGCGTGCTCGACATGGAAGCACTCGAAGAGTTCGCCAAAACGCTGCCCAACGTGACTTACGTGGAGCGCAACCTGTTCACCTGCTCGCAGGATACGCAGGAGAAGATGAAGGAAGTCATAAAGGAGCAGGGCATCAACCGCGTCGTGGTGGCAAGCTGCACGCCGAGAACGCACGAGCCGCTCTTCCAGGAAACCTGCGCCGCAAGCGGGCTCAACCGCTACCTGTTCGAGATGGCCAATATCCGCGACCAGTGCTCCTGGGTTCATGCGGCCCTCCCTGATGTCGCCACGGAGAAGGCCAAAGAGCTAATCGCCATGTCCGTAAACAAGGCCTACCTGCTTGAGCCGCTTGAGCGCCTGACATTTCCGCTCACCAAGAAGGCGCTCGTCATTGGCGGCGGAATCGCCGGAATGACCGCCGCGCTCGGAATCGCGCAGCAGGGCTTCGAGGTCGCGCTGGTCGAGCGCGAGGAAGAGCTGGGCGGACACCTGCGACATATCCGCTTCACCCTCTCGGGCGAAGACCCGCAGAAGCTGCTTGAAGAGACTATCGCGCAGGTGAAGGCGCAGCCCAACCTCAAGCTCTTTACCTCCACCAGCATAAAGAACATCGAAGGCTACATAGGAAACTACAAGACACTGCTCGAAACGCCAGCGGGCGAGGAAGAGTACGAGCACGGCGTAGTGATTGTGTGCACCGGCGGACTCGAATACAAGCCCACCGAGTACCTCTACGGCAAAAACGAACGCGTGCTCACCCAGTCCGAATTCGAGAACAGGCTCGCCGACGGTGATAAGGACGTAACGGCGGCAAAGAACGTCGTTATGATTCAATGCGTCGGCTCCCGCTGCGACGAGCGGCCTTACTGCTCGCGCTTCTGCTGCACGCAGGCGGTCAAGAACGCACTCAAGCTCAAGGAGCTCAATCCCGGCGCGAACATCTATGTCCTCTACCGCGACATTCGCACTTACGGCATGAGAGAGCTGGCATACAAAGAGGCGCGCGAAAAGGGCGTCATCTTCACCACCTACGAGCCGGAGAACCCGCCCGTCGTCGAAGAGCGCGATGGGAAGCCCTACGTGCGGGTCCTTGACAGGCTCATCGGCCAGGACATCAGCATACCTGCAGATTACCTCGTGCTCTCAGTCGCCACTGTGCCGCAGGAAGATACGAAATCACTCGCCCAGATGCTCAAGATAGACACCAACGCCGAGAGCTTCTATCTTGAGGCGCACATGAAGCTCCGGCCCGTTGACTTCACCACGGATGGCGTCTTCATGGCAGGCCTGTGCCATTTCCCCAAGTTTGTCGAGGAATCAATCGTGCAGGCCAATGCGGCCGTCTCGCGCGCCTGCACCGTGCTTACGCTCGACGAAATCAAGGCGGAGGGTACTATTTCGCAGGTCAACACCGCACTGTGCTCCGCATGCGGCATGTGTGAGAGCGTCTGCCCCTACTCGGCAGTGAAGGTGGTCGAGGTGACGCGCCGCGGCGTGACCAGCCGATACGCTGAAGTCACCGGCGCGCTCTGCAAGGGCTGCGGTATCTGCGCGGCATCCTGCCGGTCAAACGCGATTGATATGAAAGGCTTTACCAACGCCCAGATAGTGTCGCTCATAGAAGCGTTGTAGGAGTACCCGAAATGGAAGAAGTAAAAAAAGGCGAAAACGCAGAAGTGCTTGAGTGGATATCGGCCCATCAGGATGTACTGGAAGCGAATGAAGGGAAATGGATTGCTTTTACCCCTGAAAAGGGACTGCTCGGCGCTGACGAGAATCTGGAATCTGCAATGAAGCAGGCAAAAGCCAAGGGCGAGGAACATCCGTGGACATTTTGCGTTCCTCGTAGGGACGAGGGGTTCTTAGTCCTATGAAACGAGTGTACGGCTATACTCTGAGGTGGGGCAAATTCTTCCCTTTGGCTCCACTGGAGGTCAAAACAGGTAAGCGCGGGCACCAGAATGTCGCGCTGTTGGACTCCGGCGCAACAGTTTCAATATTTCGGGAGGAAGTTGCCCATACGTTAGGACTGAAAATTGAGGAGGGCGAGCCTGTCTTGCTTGGAGGCGTAGGGGGACTGATTCGGGCATATGTACATAGACTGACCGTGGCAGTTGCCGAGCAGGAATTCCCCTGTGATATAGGCTTCTCAAGGCAATATACCGCCAGAATGAATATCCTTGGAAGAAAAGACTTCTTCGAGAAGTTCCTGATTATTTTTGACGAGAAAAACCATGAATTCTTCCTGGAAACTGAGGAAGTAGCGCCGATTGAGTAGAAACTCATAGGTGAGAGGCCGGAATATACATGGAAGAGAACAAAAATTGGGAGCCGAAGGTTGTCGCCTTCCTGTGCCAGTGGTGAGGGTTCGCCGCAGCCGACCTGGCAGGCGTGTCAAGGTTCCAGTATCCGCCCAATGTGAGAATCATAAGAGTGCCCTGCACCAGCAGGGTTAACCCCATGTTTATCCTTCGCGCGCTCCAGCGTGGTGCCGATGGGGTAGTCGTTGCGGGCTGCCATCCCGGCGAGTGCCACTACAGCGTGGGCAACCTGCTGGCGCGGCGCAAGTTTGTCGTCCTTAAAGACCTCCTTGAATCGCTTGGGATTGAAGAGGGCAGGGCGAATTTCGCATGGCTCTCTTCCGCCGAGGCTGAGAGATTTGTCAAAATCGTCAACGCTACTATCGACAAGGTCAGGGCGCTGGGGCCTGCACGCCGACTCGTGAAATCTTATAAATGTTTGGCGGCAGGACTTACAACATAGTGTGCAGAAGAAGCCACGCGTCTCTGACGCGGGGTTGATGTAAGCCGCGTCCTTCAGGGCGCGGGTAGTTAGCCGGTGGACTTGTCCGCCGTGTAATAAAATCAGGTGTTGAATGTTCTGTGTTTCATAGGAGTCAGTTAGACATAAACCTACAATTTCAATAGTGACGGAGTAGTAGTTGGTAAACAGAAAAAAAAACAGGGCTCCTGCAAAGAGTTCAGGGCGTTTTATTGGGAAAGCGCCTTTTGAAGGGTATAAGGATATTACAAGAGAAGAGGAACGGAAACTGAGAAAGATGAGCATAGAGGAGTCCGCGCGGCTCACGGAAATACTACTGCGAGAGGCCGGATGGCTGCTTCGCGCAAACAAGAGTTTAGACTCTGTGCTTACAGATGCGGAATCGAAATGAGCACACTAATGGAAGTTGCAAAAAGACTACTTGAGTCCGGTGAGGTAGTTAGGTGGCCTACGAAGATACAGCGAAGAAGATAAGAGAGCTGGCCAGGGATGCGCTCGAGTCGGGCAGGGTCGAAGTGGTCATAGGCTTCGGCGAGGGAACACTGCCCGGGCGCTACGTACCAGTCTTTGTCACAAAGCCGGAGGATACCGGGAAACTGGTGTGGGGGCCCTTCGCGGAAAACAACCTCGCACGCTACCTCAAGGATTTCACCGGGAAGAAAGTCGGTATCTGCGCCAAGGGCTGCGACAGCCGCTCCATTGTCGCACTGCTCAAGGAAGGTCAGGGACAGAGGGATGACCTATACATAATCGGCGTCCCCTGCGTTGGCGTTGTTGACAGAACCCGCCTTCCCGACCCCGGCAGGATTCTCTCGTGCAGCGTCGGCGACGGCTCACTCAAAGTCGAAACCCCGGCTGGCACAGAGGAGCTCAAGATTGCAGACATCCTGCGCGCCAACTGCGCTGTCTGCGAGCACCACAACCCCGTAATCCACGACGTGATGGCGGCCGAGCCGGTTGAGGACGTGCCCAACCCCGCTCGCTACGCGCAGCTTGAAGAAGACGAAAAAAAACCAGCCCAGCAGCGCTGGGCCGAGTTCGAGAACGAAGCCTCTCGCTGCATCAGGTGCTATGCCTGCCGTGAGGCATGCCCCATGTGCTATTGCCCGACATGCTTCGTCGAGAACTGGCAGCCCCGCTGGATTGAGACCGGCCAGGAGCAGACAGCTCTCGATATTTTCCAGATTGTGCGCTGTTATCATCTCGCGGGGCGCTGCAGCGACTGCGGCGCGTGCGTCAGCGCGTGCCCCATGAACATAGACATCCGGCGTCTCCTCTCGAGGCTCGAAAAGAGCGTCAAAGACCGCTTCGGGCACGAGGTGGGTATGGATATTGAGGAACTGCCGCCGCTGAATACCTTTGCCGAGGAAGACCAGATGGAACAGGTTATCTGACGCTGGTTTCAGCGCAGCGCGTTTGAACAATGGGAGTGTTAGGTGGCGAGTGGAGAAAAACTGCTGGACAAGTCGAAAGTAGGCGAATTCCTCGCAAAGCTCGCGCAGCAGGCACTTGTACTGGCGCCCGTTCAGCGCGACGGGATGGTGCTCTTTGCCGCGCCCCGCGAGGGTGAGAGCGTCACATTCGACTTCGCCAACACCCGCAACACGCCCAAGGCCGCCTTCTTCCCGCAGACCGAGCGCATGTACGACTACAAGCGCAAGGGCGACGGCTTTGAGCTCGGGGATACCGAGTTCGACAGGAAGCCGCGCGCTCTCTTCGCCCTCAGGCCTTGCGACGCGAAGTCCTTCACCATTCTCGACAAGCTCTTCGATAACGACGAGTTTGTTGACCCCTACTACAAAGCCAAGCGCGACGCATCCACCGTTTTCGCGCTCGGCTGCAATAGCCCGTGTCAAACCTGTTTCTGTACATCGCTGGACTGCGGCCCGTTCAGCACCGACGGGGCTGACGTGTTTATGACAGACCTCGGGGACAAGCTGCTACTTGAGCCCCTCACCGGCAAGGGTGAAAAGGCCGTTGCCGACCTGCCCGATGCAGGCAAAGAGGGCCTCAAGCAGAAGGAATCCATCGCTGCCGAGGCTGAGAAAAGAATCTCCTCGAAGGTCGAGCTTGCCGGAATGCCCGAGAAGCTCAAGGACATCTTCGAGCACCCCATCTGGGCCGAGATTGCTCAATCCTGCCTCGGCTGCGGCGCGTGCACCTATCTGTGCCCCACCTGCCACTGCTTCGATATCCAGGATGAAGTTGTGAAATCAAGCGGTCAGAGGGTGCGCAACTGGGACTCGTGCATGTTCCCACTCTTCACCCTCCACGGCTCCGGACACAATCCCCGCTCGCAGCAGGGCCAGCGCTGGCGCCAGAGGCTGCAGCACAAGTTCAACTACTATGTCGAGAATTTCGGCTGCACCGCCTGCGTGGGGTGCGGGCGCTGCATTGCCAACTGCCCTGTCAACATCGATATCAGAGAGGTGCTGGGCAAGGTCATGCAGGCCCGGAAAGTTCAGGAAGGAACGTAGCACAGCGTGGAAAAGACTGCGGCAGCTCAGGTCGGGAAGGCGGGCAACCCTTACGTGCCTTATCCCGTGCGAATCGACAGGGCCAGGGTCGAAACTGAAGACAACATGCTCAAGACCTTCGACCTCGTCTTCCTCGACAAGGAAGATGAAGAAGCATTCAAGTATGAGCCGGGCCAGTTCGCCGAATTGTCCATACTCGGCAAGGGTGAATCACCCATCGGCATCGCATCCTCGCCGACGGAAAAAGGGTTTCTGCGTTTCACCGTCAACAAGGTGGGCCTCGTGACGCGCAAGCTCCACCAGATGCAGGAAGGCGACACAATGGGCGTGCGAGGGCCCATGGGCAACTGGTACCCCTACGAGAAAATGAAGGGCGACAACATCGTCATTATCGGCGGCGGCTTCGCCTTCACCACCCTTCGCGCCTACATCGTCTGGCTGCTCGACCCGTCGCACCGCGGCGACTACGCCAACATAGAAGTAGTCTACGGCGCGAGAAACCCGAACCTCCTCCTCTACCGAGACGAGCTCGCCGAGTGGGCCAAGCGCGACGACATCAACCTCTACCAGTGCATCGACTGGAAGTTCGGCCCCGACGGCCCCATAGAAGAGGCTGCCGCCCAAGGCTGGGTACCCGTCAACCTCAAAAGCCCCGGTGAGACCAAGATGCCCGAAGGCGTCTCCACCTTCACCGCGTTTGTGCCGCAGATGGTCGAAGCGGCCGCGCCCAGTTCCGAAAACTCGTGGGCCATAGTTTGCGGACCGCCCATCATGATCAAGTTCACCCTGCCTGTCCTGACCAGGCTCGGCTTCCCCCCTGACAGAATCGTTAACTCGCTTGAGATGCGCATGAAATGCGGCATAGGCAAGTGCGGCCGCTGCAACATAGGCTCGAAATACGTCTGCAAGGATGGACCCGTGTTCACCCTCGCCGAGTTGCAGAATATGCCGAAAGAGTATTGACATGGCATTGTGCAGGAACTAAGATTCCAGCCCGTTTTGGAGGAAAGGAGAAGAAGTATGGCGGAAATAGGCGGCTACAACATGCCGGACGAGCTTTACTATCACACTGACCACGCTTGGGTCAAGGTCGAGGATGGCAAGGCCAGGGTAGGCATGAACGACATGTTCCAGGGCACCAGCGGCGACATCGTCTACGTTGACCTCCCGTTCGAGGGCGATGATGTCGAGGCCGGCGAGGTATGCGGCAAAATCCAGTCCGCGAAGTGGATTGGCAAGCTCGTTGCCCCGGTCTCCGGTGAGATTGTCGAGATCAACGAGGAGCTCGAAAACGACTCCACGCTCATCAACAAAGACCCGTACGGCGGAGGCTGGATCGTTGTTATTGAGCCCGGCAACCTCGACGCCGACATCGCAAAGCTGATGCAGGGCGACGCAGTCAAAACCTGGCTCGAAGCCGAAATCAAGAAGTCCGAAGAGCTCAAAGCCGGCGGAGGAGGCGAAGGAGACTAACCATCTCCAGACAGTTTGTCAAAGAACAGGGGGCCGGCCTTCACGCCGGCCCTTTGTGCTTATCCCATTAACCCGCGCTCACGCGCGCAGCGCCAGTCTTCCGCAAACTCCGCAATCGCCTCATCCGTCTTCGGGTGCGCGAGAACCTGCTCCAGCGTTCGCGGCGATACTGTCACAATGTGCGCACCCGCGGCCAGAGCCTCGAATACGTGGTGCCCCCCGCGCAGCGAGGCCGCAAGAATCCTACTCCGAAGCTTCTCCCGCTCGATTCTCTCAAGCAGCAGCATAACCGCCTCTTCCGGCGAAATCCCGGCTTCCTTCATCCGTCCCCAGAACAGCGCAAGGTAGTGCGCGCCGGCCAGCGCCGCCCCGTAGCCCTGGGTGAAGGTCATGATACAGGTCGCCATGGTAGGAATCGAGTACTTGCGCTCAAGCTCCGATATGACCGCGTAGCCGGTCATGTCCACCGGCACCTTGATTACAATCTGGCCCGGGTTCCAGGAGTGGAACTCCCGCGCCTGCGCCACTATCGATTCATGCTCCCGGGCCGTAACCTCGACAGCCACCGGCCCGTTTACCAGTTTGCAGATTTTGTCTATCCGCTCCTTCATGCTGAAGGGTGCTTTCTCGTGCGATATCAACGCCGGGTTGGTTGTGACGCCCGAGATTACGCCGCGGCGCACCCATGTGTCAATCTTCGCGGGCTCGAAACAGTCTAAGAACATAGCCATCTTCCTGCCCCCCGTCTCTCTCCTCTTCGGGAACCACGAAATCTATTATGCCAGCCTGAAGCGCATCGTCGGCGCTGAACCTCTTCTGCGAACTCATCCAGTGGCGGACGACCTCCCCGGTCCGGCCTGTGCAGCCCGCCCATATCTCCACGAAACGCTCCCGGAGTTTTTCAATTCCTTCAAACTGCTCCGGCGTCGGCTGGCCGTCCGACGCGCTCCATACATCAGTTACGTGAATCACCGCGTGCGCCAGCGCGCCCCGGCGGCCCTTCGTTCCGGCCGCAAGGAGCACGGCCGCGGCCCCGTCCGCCATGCCCGCACAGCCCGTTGCGACAGGGACGGAGAGGTTCCTGAGCTCGTCGTATATCGCCAGCGAGTATTTCGCCACGCCCCCGGGCGAATTGATAAGCAGCCTCACCTCCCGTCCGGGCCGGCGTTGGGAAAGGTACTCAATCCTCGCCAGCACTTCTATCGCCTCAGCCTTGCCGAGAATGTCACCGAGAAGCACGATTCCGCGTGACAGGTAAAAGTTTCTCGTTTTCTCGTCCAAGCAGGCCATCTCCTTCCCGCGCGCCATTATAGAAACTCGCCCGTCCTCATGCAAGCTCCAAGAATACCAGCTTCCGGCGCCGGGCACATGTGTAACAAGGGAGATATGGAGACCAGGGAGAGAGGGAGATATTCTCCTTTTGCCTCTTCCCAAAGAACAGCTTTTGCACACGTCAACCTCGCAAGAAAAAATACAAATTGTCAAAGACTCTTTTCCCCGGTTACGGCGACAGACGGGTTTCCGGCAGTTGCTTAACTTCATGTCAATCAGCACCTTGCGTAAGAGTGCCGGGTTCCGAGTTTTCCCTAACTTGTCTTGGCCTGCCGGGCCGATTTGTAAAATTCGTGCCCTTTCTTTGTAAAATTCGCGCCATTTCTGACAATGCTCCTATCGAGTCAGCAGAAGTTGTGTAACAAGGGAGATATGGAGATTGTCCAGATATGGGGATATTACTTTTCCCAAGACAGGACAATTCGTTATCTCCTTATCTCCTCTCCTTCTTATCCCCCTATCTTCTTTGTCTTCAATACAAACAAGTTTTCCATAACACGCGCC
>DAOVDS010000404.1 GCA_030669415.1 bacterium | reverse complement strand
TGTTTGACCTGCTGTTGTGGCTGCGGTTCAGGCGTGACAATCGGCGGCGCCTGCGCGCAGCCGAATGCTGCCAGCATTAGAACCGTTATGTAACAGGAAAGCCTATTCATCCTTCTTGCTCTTCTCGCGCCACTGTTGCCTTGCTTCAGATATGATACATGGGCGGCGCTCCTATTGCCAGTCTTTTGCCGGCGATGCACACCGGCAGGACCAATCCAATCGCAACAAGTCGCCGAAAGCCCCCTTGATTTGCTCGCGCCCTCGTTGTATATTGACAGGTGAAGCTCGACACAAAGCACAGGCAGACTCGAAGGATTGACGCAGGCATGAAACCGTGTGTCCTCATTGTCGTGGTACTGCTCCTGCTGGCCGGATGCAACGGCCAGGAGACCACCGAGCCGCACAAGGACTTCCCCGTAATTGCATCTGCCACGGCCGGCGGGATGACGGTCTATCTCAGTGAAGTGCGCAGGCTGGGCAAGCGAATCCACCTTGTGTTTCGATACGAGGAGACGGGGGATACAGCCCGGCGAACTTCGATAGTGTGCTCGGAGATTACCGGCGGGACTGACTCGAAGTTCGAGAGAGTGGCAAAGGATGGCTGGGTCGAGCTCAGGTGCAAGACTGACTATCCGATAGAGGCCGAAGAGCTGGACTTCGTACTGAGAATGTGCGAGGAGCCTGAATGTGAGAAGGCGGATGTCGTGCTCACGGCGAAGGTGCCGGCCACCAACGAGGTTGTCAAGCCCGGCGTGTCGGACAGGGCCGGGGATGTGGAATTCTCCATTGAAGCGCTGGCCAACCTGAAAGGCGGCTCCAACCCGCAGCTCAACGGACAGCCCGGAGACGATGCAGCAGTCCTCCCCTACGGCAGCAAGAACATGGTGATAGGCAAGGGCTCGGAAAATGTGGTTGCCGTGGTCTGCAAGGCGGCGTTCCCCGGGCCAATACCCGGCCTGCCGCGCGGGTACTCGGAATGGGACCAGTTGATGGTGACTACCGGCAGCGGCTCGAACCTCGGCGGAGCCACATCAACCAGCGACATCGGCACCATGCGCTACTACGCCCAGGTTTCGGTCGGCATGGAGCGCGTGCCGCAGGAGATAAACGCCTGCTTCTTCAGCGCTTCGACACTTGCAGCGCTTCGCAGGGAATTCGTTTTTTCGAGTCTGCCTAATCCGCGCGAGTAGCATACGAGGTGCCTGCATGGGAGAAAACAGCCGGAACGGCTCCTGCGAGATAAAGAAAGAAGAATCGCCGGATTGCGCGAACTGCAGCGAATTCTCCAAAGATGATGTCCGCAAGGAGTTTGCCTGCTCAGCTATTGAATTCTCATCGCTCTGCTTTCGCATTTTCAACCGCGACGCTCAAACCCGGGCCCAGTGGCGCCGCAAGGTCTGCAAGCACTACCGCGGCGGTTAGCCCGGCCGCTTGCCGCTGTGCAGGTAGCGCTCTATCAGCTCGGCGAACCTGTTATCCATCCGCACGTTTTCGAGGTCGCTGTCGCTAATCACGTAGTTGTATTCGCGGTAGCCCAGCATGAAGCAGGTCTCGAGCTCTTCGAGCGACTCGTCGATTTCGCCAAGCAGCGAGAGGCTGCAAGCCAGGTTGTAGTGCACAATCGGGTTATCGGGCCTGAGCCTGATGAGCCTGCGGTCAATCTCGAGCCCTTCCTCGTAGCGGCTCGACTGGGTGTACGCGTTGCCAAGCTCGAAGAGCACGTCGAAGCTGTCCGGGTTGCCCTTCAGTGCAGCTTCGAGAATGCGTACCTGGAAATCCTCGCCGATTTCCTCAAGCTGTTCTTCAATCTTCTTTCCCACAGTTCACCAACCCCGGGCTGCCTAACCTTGCGTTATCACAGTGTCTTCATGCGTGTACGCCGGGCAGCAGCAGCACAGAAACACCATATCCTGCGCCCCGGTGTTTGTCAACATGTGTTCGCTTCCCGGCGGTATCGCTATGGCATCCTTCGGGCCCACCTGCCGCTCCTCCCGGCCCACCACCATCAACCCGCTGCCTTCCAGGACGTAATAGACCTCTTCGGTCTTAACGTGATGATGGCGCTGTGTGGATTGTCCCGGCGCAAGCGTGGCCTCCGCCAGGCTCTGCAGCTTGAGCGAAGAGTTCGCAGGCGCAAGTATCTCCCTTATCGTTGAGCCATCCTTCGTCACGAATTCTTCGACCGAATCCCTGTTTATGACATCCACTGCGCTAATCTCCATTTCTCATGTGTAAGAAGGGAGATGCTCCCTCCTTGGAAAGAATACAGTCCGCCGTACGGCGAATTCCATTCTGTATCCTGTATTCTATATTCTTCATTCTGTTTCCCGCATTCTGTGTTCTGCTTGTCATTTGGGTTTTGGATTTCATTTGACATTTGAGCTTTGGCATTTGAACTTTCCTCGTTATCTCCTTATTTCCTTTGCCCTCACCTGTGTTCACCTCTGGCTCAAATATGAGTGCTGACTACTGTTGAACAGTCTCATAAAAAATACAAATTGTCAAAGACTCTTTTCCCCGGTTACGGCGACAGGTGTCTTTTCGATGATTACTCAACTTCATGTCAATCAGCACCTTGCGTAAGAGTGCCGGGTTCCGGGTTTTCCCTAACTTGTCTTGGCCTGCCGGGCCGATTTGTAAAATTCGCGCCCTTTTTGAGGCAATGCTCATTTCGTGCCAGCAGAAGTTG
>DAOVDS010000267.1 GCA_030669415.1 bacterium | reverse complement strand
GCATAAGCCAACTCCGAGAATCAGTTTTTCCTTTGTGCACCCTTGTAGATCCGGCGACTTCGCCCACGGAACCCCCAGACCCGGATATGGTCGAAGCTCGAGACAGACCCCGCCGAGCGGTGTAGGATTTTCAGAGCCTGCGTCAGTCCTGTTCCTTGTTCTGGCCAACAGTATTTCTCGATATCCGTAGCGTAATGCTTGCGTATCCTATATCGCTTGTCTAAAAGGCCAAACCGCCCTGGGGTGCAGGGCGGTCGGGTTTGTATATCTGGATTTACTCCCGGATAGCCACCCTGGTGCCTTTCGGGATTATCCTGTAAAGCTCGCCGACATCCTCGTTTCGCATCCTTATGCAGCCCAGCGAGCTTTTCGTGCCGATAGACTCCGGCTCCGAAGTGCCGTGAATGCCGAGTCCCGGGTACTTGTCGTTCTCAAGCGTAATCCAGTAGTTGCCGAGTATGTTCTTCGGGTCGCCGTACTTGTGGCCTCGATATTCGGGTTTTTCGAGCCGCTCACCGATTGTGAACTCTCCCGAGGGTGTGAAGTCGTGCTGGCCGATACCGACTTGATACTCCCTCAGAAAGTGCCCGTTCAAGTACACACTCAGGCGGAACTCGCTCTTGTCCACCAGGATATTCATCTGCATCGGGCCGCCGGAGGGGCTGGCGAGAATCTTGAGCCTCTGGCCCACCCTGAGCTTGCGCGGGTCCTTGATACCATTTATCTGCATTATCAGGCGGTACGGGCAGTTGAACTTCGCTGCGAGCTTCGAGAGATAATCGCCCGGCTGCACCTGATAGATTATCGAATCTTTCGAACCGGCCGGTCCCCACACCAGGTCGGCGTTGAGCTCCTCCATCTGGGCCGCGTAGGTCCTGCGCATCTGAACGTTTGAAACGTGGTCATAGGCGAACGAGAGCAGGTTGCGCGCTTCCCACTTCCCGCCCCTGGTGAGCTTCTGCTCGGCAAGCGCCGCAGCCGCCTGGTGCGCGTAAGGGCTCTGGGCGTACCCGCTGTAGATGCGCCGCATGTATGTGAGCGATTTCTCGCCCTGACCTTTCGAGGCTGCATCACATGCCAGGCGGAACAGGTCCGCCGCCATGTCACGGCTCTGGCCTGCAGATACTCTCTGCTCGGCATCCCCGACCGGGTCCGCTATCTGCGGCGCCGGAGGAGCCTGGGCCGGCTGCTCCTGGACGACAGGTTGGGCCACTGGTGCGGGCCTGGCGGGAACTGTCCCGGGCCCCGTCTGGGCCTCGGGTACGGCTTTCTCTTCCCCGAAGACCTGCTTGTAGCCGAAGTAGCCCGCAACGACCAGGGCGAACACGAGGATTATGACTACGAAGTCGCGCATGAGATTCCCCCTCTCCTCAAGACTTCACTAATCTGTGCCTTTCGTTCGTGCTGAGAGCACTTGGTGGGTGCCCCCTCTCACCTCAAATATCGGCACCGCGAGGGAGAATCTTGCGCTTTCTTCTATCTTTTTTCCGTCAAAGAGCTAAAAATCCCGTTCCTTTTCCTTCTTCTCGGGCTTTTCGTCTTCTTTCTTCTCGGGCTCCACCTTGATTATCTTCGCGGAGAAGGGCAGCACCCCGCCATAAGCCTCCGCCAGCTCCTCGATCTCTTTGAGCTTCTTCTCGGCTGCGGCGCGCTCGCTGAGCTTGAAGCGGCCCACCTCTATATGAATATTCTCCTTGTCCATGCGGATGTTGAGGTCCGGGACCTGGGCGCGCATGAATTCCAGCATCGCCTTTATCCGCTTCTCTGCTTCTGGTGTACGCGGCAGGGTCGCCAGAAGAACAGTCAGGTAGGCGCCCCCGGACTTCTCGGGCTTCTTCTCAGGCTCCGTTTTCGGCTCCACCTTCTCGCCCTTGGCTATTTTCAGAATCTCCTTGAACTTGTCTGTCTCGCGCAGGTTGTCGAGGTCCGTGTCTGTGCCGAGCAGGTCGAGTATCGCCTTGGCGCCCTGCTGCTCCTCCCACGTGCCTGACTTGAGCAGCTCACGCGCCTTGCGGACCGCGTGCTCCAGGAACTTGAGCGATTCCTCCGTCTTCTTGCCCAGCGAGAGCAGGCAGGCGGTGTTGTAGTTCGCCGTCAGGTCGTCCGGGTAGGATTTCAGTATCTTCCCGTATATCTCCAGCGCCTTGTCGTACTCCTTCGACTGGAGGTGCTGCTGCGCCTGCTCGTGCGCTTTGAGCAGCTCCTCAGAACTCATCTCTTTCTTGGGCTCTACGGGCTTGGGCTTCTCTCCCTTGACCCACTCGCCATCTTTCTTCACGTATCCGAGCGCCGCGCGTGCCTTCTCGTGGTCCGGGTAGACTGCAATCGCCGCTTCGAGGTTGAGCTTCGCCTCGGCCGCCAATCCCTTGTCTTTCGCCCACATGGCAAGCTCGTAGTGCTTGCCGGCAAGCTCCTTCTTCTTTGCCAGAAGCTCCTTGCCGGGCCTGGCGACCTTCTTCACACTCGCTATCTCGCTTCGCGGTATTGTCATGGGGCCAAACGAGCTCTTCAGCTTGATGGCTTTCTCAGTCTCCTCGATTATCTCGCCCTCAATCCTGTCGCCGTTCTTGAGCTCTACCACGACAGTCTTGGATTCTTCTTCCTTCGGCCCTTCCTTGACTGGCTTTGCGCCCTTGGGAGCAACCCTCACAATCCGGCTGCGCGCTATGGTCAGCGGGCCGTAGGCCGTCTTTATCGTGATAGTCTCTTTGGTCTCCTCGACAATCTTCCCCTCAATCTTGTCGCCGTTGGTAAGCTCAACCACGACCAGCCCGCCCTCCTTCTGCGGCGGCTTCTCGACTGGCTTGGGCGCATCCTTGACTACCTTGGCTATCTTCTCGCGCGGTATGCGAAGAATGCCGTAGGGCGTCTTTATCCTGACCGCCTTGTCAGTCTCTTCGAGAATCTTGCCATCAATCTTATCGCCGTTCTTGAGCTCGATAGTGTCGGCAAGCGCAGACACGCACACAAGCAGCGCCACAAGGGCAGCAGCCGTCGCCAGCAACTTCATCTTTTTCCCCTTTCCCTCAATTGTAGGTTGCTTCTCGAACGCTCTTTTATATACGCTTGAGCCGCCCGTGTGCAAGCAAATACTGCAAAGGAAAAGCTTTGGCGGCATGGCATCGAAGTCCGCGGCTTCAGTGGCGGCTACTTGCCTTCGTACTTGAGGATTTCCTGTGCGCGCAGGTAGCGGAAAGCTATCTCGGCGGTCAGCGTGTTGAGCGTTGTAAAGAACATGCGCCCGCCGAACTTCTCCCACCTGCCGCAGGGCTTCCATGAGCCTGCAGCGCAGCCCTTTCCCTGCTGGTTGTCCACAAGGGCCTCAATCATTTTGGGGCGCCAGTTGTGCCACGGCTTGCGACCGTACTGGAACACCGAGTAGAACCCCAGGTACCAGTAGAGCGGGTCAACCTTCGCGGCCGACTTGTCCCATACCGGGGGGCCGCTTCCGACGATGTTTATTCCCTTGAGTATCCGCGGGTCCTTGCGGCTTGTGCCGCAGAATATGCTGGCAATGACGGATGCCGCGGTCGAGGTGGGCATGCCGCCATCTTCACCGACCGGCTGGGCCTTGTCGCCTTTGGCCTGGTAGCCTGCCCTGCCGCCCTCGTCGGTGACAGATTCGAGGAACTTCACCGCATTGTCGAAGGCCTCCTTGGGTATTTGCAGACCTCCGGTCTTGGCAGTCTTGAGTGTAAACACCGCGAAGCAGGTGGCGATGGTATTTGACTTGCCGCCGGTTTTGTCCCACGACCAGGCGCCATCCTGCTGCTGCGCCTTGAGGAGAAACTCCACCGCTTTGCCGGACGGCGCTTTAAGGCGCCTGTCACGGGTTACGGCGTAGAGTTCGCAAATTGCGTTTGCGGCCAGGTAGGTGTCAAGCATGGCGAGCTCGCCCTTCATCTCGCCGAAAGAGCCGTCGGCTTTCTGGTGCTTGATAAGGTAGTCCTTGGCCTTCGAGACAGTTGTCTTGTAGCGCCCCGTGTTTTGCGTGTACCCGTTACCGACGAAAGCAAGCACGGCAAGTCCTGTCAGTGTTATGTCACGGTCGGAATCGCCTGCGCCGGTGCATTTGGCATCGCCTGGGCAGTTGTCCATGAACTTTGCGCTGGAGAACGACCCGTCCGCGGACTGGTGCGCGGCGAGCCAGTTGAGCGAGCAGTCAAGCAGGTAATCGAGCTTGACGATTTCCACAACCACCGGCTTTGTAATAAGCACGCGGTTGTTTGTCAGGACCCAGTCGAGGCCCGCTTTCTTCAGGGCGTTCTCAAGCACTTTGATGACAGGCTCCCTGGTGGCGGTGTAGGTGATTTTCTTTTCCTTCGCTTCAGGGCTGAAGTAGTCGGACATGATTCTGAGCTTTGTCTTTTTCGCGAGGACTTTGGCGAATGTCTCAAAATCGGCATTCTTGAACTGGTATGAGACTTTCTTATCTTTGAGCTTTGTCAGAAGTTTTTCCTCCCAGTCTTTGGGATGCTTCTTCACTGTAACTGTGATTGTGCGGCGGCTGCCGCCTCCCTGGGGTGAGAGGACAATCTTGCAGGTGCCTTTCTTGAGCGCGCAGACGCCCATGAGCGGCCACGTGCGCGGGTCCTTGGTCACTCCCCACCGAACCGTGCGCACTATCACCGCAGGCGCAACTTTGTCGCTTTTTATCTCCAGTGTCCAGTTCTGGTTTGCAGCGTCCCATTTCCACTGGTTCGAGTGGTACTGAGTTCCGGCAAACGCGACATACTCGCCCGGCGCGACCTGGAGCTTGTTCTTGTCCGCAGGCAGCACAACTATCTTGCTCCTGTCTGAATAGGTCCGTGCAGGCGGCGCGTCCTTGTCGTCCGCCAGGCAGTCGCGGAAGCCTGAAATGACAAGAGATGTTAGAAGAACCGTGCACAGAACAGTGACGCCGTAACGCATTTCGCATCCCTCCTGCTTGGAACAGCCTGCGGGGGAACAACATACCATCTTTCTGTCGGCGAGGGAAATGTTTTCGCCAGACCTCCGGAGATGGGCTTTTGCACGAATTTGCTTGAAAAAGATGCTGCCCGTACGTATAGTTATTCAGGAGTCGGTATAGGAATGAGAGGCCCCAGATGTCAAGACGCCAGAGGCTTCAGGCAATTACAGACATAGTCGGCACGAAGAAGATACGCAACCAGGCCGAGCTTGCGGATGCGCTGCGCAGGGCGGGACACAAGGTGACGCAGCCGACGCTTTCGCGCGATATAGCGGAGCTGGGGCTTGTGAAGGGGCGGGCCGGGTATACCGTTCCCGGACAGGCTGAGCAGCCGAACATAAGCGAGTCGGAGTTTCGCGCGACCATCCGGCGGTTCGTGTTCGAGGTGTTCGTGTCGGACAACCTCGTTATGGTCAAGACTTTCACGGGGAGCGCGAGGTTCGTCGCCTACGTGCTTGACCGCGCGGGCTGGAAGGAGCTTGTAGGCACTATTTCCGGCGAAGACTCCATCCTGGTGATGGTCAGGAGCGGCAAGGGCGCCCAGTTTATCAGCCGGCAAATTAAGGACCTGCTCAGCTCCTGAGCGCCATCCGACCGCCCCGCACACCGTGGTCCGGGCAGAACATTGGGCTTGAAAAGCGGGCGGCATCCCATATTATGATGTTGCGCCGGGTTGGGGCGCGAAGCCGCGGCTGTTCGAGGTACCTGTTTGGGTGAGTGAGCCAGAAACCACGCTGACGGGGGAAACGGGAAGGAGACAATCCCTCGACTTCACCGCCCTGGTCGAAACATACCAGCACAAGCTGTTCAACACTGTCCTTCGCATGACAGGCAACCAGGATGATGCCCTCGATATCGTGCAGGAAGTCTTTCTGAAGGCGTACAGGTCACTGGGCAGCTTCAAAGGCAAGGCGAAAGTCTACACCTGGCTCTACCGGATTGCGGTGAACACGGCGCTGAGCTTCCGTCGAAGCGCCGCCGTGCAGATGTCGCGCAGCTCCGTCTCGCTCGACGAGGACCTGCGCCACGAGGACTCGGACTCGAAGCGCGAGGTGGCGGACGAGCGCTACGAGGCGTCATCGGCGCTGGGAGGC
>DAOVDS010000117.1 GCA_030669415.1 bacterium | reverse complement strand
CTCCAAGCTGGAGGACCTTCAGGACTACTTCGAGAAGCAGCAGGCGGTGCGCAGGCCCTACAGGTTCGACGGGAAGGACAAGAAGCAGGAGGCGATGCAGAACACCGCCGCCAAGCCTGTCTCGCTGCAGGGGTACATGCTCGAGCAGTTCACGAGCATGGAGCCGCCGGAGCGCCTTGCAGCCCTCGGGCAGAGCATTATCTACAATGTGGATGACAACGGCTACCTCATGTACCCTTTGAGCGAGATTATCGGCTTGGAAGACCCCGAGGCGCTCAGCGAGGCCCAGGAGGCGCTCGAACTGGTTCAGAAGGTAGACCCCCCGGGCGTGGGCGCGCGCGACCTGAAGGAGTGCCTGCTCCTGCAAATCGGCGGCGGCAGGAAGTACCGTATCGAGCGCAAGCTCATCTCCGAGCACCTCAACGACATAATGAAAAACCGCATCCCCAAGATTGCGAAGGCGACCGGGTCCTCCATCAAGCGGGTCAACAGGGCGGTCTCGTTCATAAAGGGGCTCAATCCCCACCCCGGCGCGGTCATCAGCGGCAAGCCGGCGCCGTTTGTCGTTCCCGACGTGGTGGTCGAGGATGTCGATGGCCGCTACGAGGTGCGGCTCGAAGATACCTACGTGCCGACAATCCACATAAACCCCCTGTACCGGCGGCTGCTCAAGGAGAAAGGGGCCGACCCGAAAGTGCGGGAATACGTGCGAAAGAAGCTCGAATCCGCGCGCAGGCTCTCCGAGGCCATAGAGCAGCGCAAGAGCACGCTTCAGAGAATCACAAGCGAGCTTGTCGGCATCCAGAAAGGCTTTCTCGACCACGGCATAACGCATCTGCAGCCTCTGAAGATGCAGGAAGTGGCTGACAGGGTCGGGGTTCACGTCTCGACGGTGAGCCGGGCGATATCCGACAAGTTCATCCAGACGCAGCGAGGCGTCTTCCCGCTGAAGTACTTCTTCACCGGCGGGACGGTGGGCGAGGATGGCCAGGACTGCTCCACGCACGCCGTGAAGCAGCAGCTCGCCGACATTATAGCCAGGGAAGACAAGCAGAGCCCCCTGAGCGACGCCGAGATTGCCGAAGATTTCAAGAACCGCGGTCTGACCATTGCCCGGCGCACCGTCACGAAGTACCGCAAGGCTATGAAAATCCCCTCTTCGAGGCAGAGGCGTAAATATTAACCCTGTTTGGAACGTCTCATTAGAAGAGAAAGCCATCCTTCGCACAGGGAGGATTCCCGATGAGATGCGCTGCAGTTCGTGTCGCGCTGACTGCTCTGCTGTTTCTTTGCGCCGCAGGGCTGCCTGTTTGCGCCCAGTCCGTCGATGAGCTTGTCAAGAGACTCGCCGAGCCCGAGAGCGCGCCGGGCGCCGTTTTCGAACTGGCGGCGAAAGGCAAAGAGGCGACAGGCGCGCTGATAAAGGCGCTTTCCAGCGATGATGCCGGCGTCAGATACCACGCCCTCTGGGCGCTCACCGTAAGCGACGAGGAGATTGATGGCTCCGTTTTCGCAAAGCTGCTTAATGACAAGGATTCGCTGGTGCGCCTGCGCGCCCTGTTTGCGCTCTCCGTGAAGGCGCCAAGCCAGACAATGCCGATTCTGGAGCGCCTCGCGTCCGACCCCGACTGGCTTGTGCGCGCCTCTGCCGCCACCGTGCTCGCGGACCACAGGCAGCCCGCAGTTACCGAGGCGCTGCTGAAATCCCTCGAAATGCACAGGAACCGCTTCGCCGCGGTCGCGCTTGTCAGCCACGACGGGGCAGGAGCGCCGGGTCTGCGCAAGCTTCTCAAGTGCGAGAACCCGGTTGTCAGGCGAATGGCGTGTTTCGCACTGGGCCGGATAGGTGATGAGGAATCGCTTGATGCCCTCAACGCCGCGGCGAAAGACAAGGACAGTAACGTCGCCCTGAGCGCCGCGGTCGCACTGGCGCTTATGCAGCAGGATGAGGCGTACTCGCTTCTTGAAGAAGCGCTCAAGAAGCGGGGCCAGTCCACAGAAGAGGTGTCTGCCATCCTGAAGAAGCTTGTGAGAGCCCTCGGGGCGCTACGAAGCACTGCGCCGGGGCAGAAGGCGAAGGCCTACTCCGAGCTGGGCAAGTACGGGTTTCTGCCGCCCATCCCTGAGCTTGTTGAGGAGCTGCGCAAGGGCAGGAGTGAAGACACTCGCGCCTCTGCCGCCGGAGCGCTGGGCGATATCGGGAGCGACCTTGCGCTGTCGGCTTTGGCCCAGGCCTCGGGCGACAGGGAGAGAGCGGTGCGCCTCGCGGTCGCGGTTGCGCTCGGCAAAATCGCGGTGAGGGAAGCGGTAGCGCCGCTTCGGGAGCTTTCCTACGACCCGGACCCCGGTGTGCGCGCGGCTGCGGCAACCGCGCTTGCCGGGCTGGACATCAAGGACCTCTCGCCCATATTCAAGCGCATGTCGAAAGACCCGCAGAACAGGGTGCGCATGGCGGCGTTCAAGGCGCTTGACATCTACCCGCCGTCATTTACGGAGCCGGTATTCATCTCGCTTCTCAAGAAAGAAAAGAACTCGGAATCAAGGGCCCTGCTGATTACGCTGCTTGGCAGAATCGGCACCGAGAACGCGCTGCACGTGATACTCAAAGAAACAGATGGACCTCACAAGGCATCACGGCTTGCGGCAATTGAGGCTCTCGGCAATTTCACAGACCCTTCCGCTGCCCAGAAGCTTGTTTTTGTCATCAAGAAAGAGAGAACTGATGAGGAGAAGGCGGCAGCGGCGCGGGCACTGGGCGGAACAGGAAGCGAGCTCGGTCTCCCAGTCCTGAAAAGCCTGTTCCGCAAGGCCAGGGGCGATGTCAAGCTTGCTGTTGTAGAGGCGCTGGGCAACTCCCGCTCGCAAGAGGCTGCACCGCCTCTTGTCCTGGAGGCGGTGAAGGCTGACGAGCCGCTTGCCTGCGCAATACTCTGCGCCCTTTCGAAAATCGCGCAGCCGGAGTCACTGCCTATCATAATCGCCCTCGCACGCGACAAAGACAAGCCCCTTGCAATCCGCCGGGCGGCAGTGTGGGCACTGGGGGGCTTCCGGGGGCAGGAGAACGCAAAGGCCGCAGCAATGAGTTTCCTCAAGAAGGATGAGCTGGCAGCCGAGGCTGCGAGTGCACTGGCCATGCTGGGTGACAATTCCGGCTTTGCGGCACTCTCGCGGCTTTTTAACATTAAGCCCCTCCGTGAGAACAGGCTGCGTGTGGTACGCGCGCTTCGGCTTATGACAAGCACTGAGGCAACAGCCGTCCTGTTTACCGCGGCGAAGGACAGCGACACGGAGGTGGCGCTCACCGCGGCACTGGAACTGGTCTCACGAAGCAAGTATGAAGGGCTCGCGATTCTACAGGTGATTCTTGCCAGGAAGGACGCGAAGGAGAAGCTCCGGGAGGTGCTCAAGGAGTTCGAGCTTTCGCAGGTGCTCTATCCAATGATGGAGAAGCTGGTTGGCGCCAGGGAAGTAAAAACCAAAATGGCGATAGTTGAGGTGTTGGGGTGCCTGGAAGTTGCCGATTTCAGGATACCCAGAGATGCCTCGCTTGCGGACTACCAGAAACTGGCTGTTAGGTGGATAAGGTGGTGGGAGGCGACAGTCGCGAAGCTGCCTTCCGGTGCCGGCAGGATAAGAAGGGAAGAGGGCGAAACGGAAGGGGAACGCAAAGGCGTTATGAGAGGGCTGGACTGGCTCAAGAAGAAGAAAAAGTGAGGGCAAAGACAGGTGGAGATAACTATCATAGGTTCGGGAACGGGAGTGCCTTCCCTGCGGCGATGCTCGCCGTGCGTGGTTGTCCGGGTTGGCGGGAGCGTGGCGGTGCTCGACACAGGCCCGGGCAGCCTGCGGAAGATGCTCGAAGCTGATGTTACTTACGCCGACATCACGGCGGTGCACTACACCCACACCCACGTTGACCACGTGAACGACTTCGCGCAGCTTCTCTTCGCATCCAAGTATGATGAAAACCCTCGCACCGAGCCGCTTCTGGTGACGGGGCCGCCCGGCTTCAAGGGGTTCTATGAGCGCCTGGTCGCCCTGTACGGCGACCAGATAATCTCCGACAGGTACGAACTCACGATAGAAGAGCTTTCCCGGGACGAGCGCGAGTACAAGGACTACAAGCTCAAGACCCGGCCCATGGCGCACATGGTGCCCTGCACCGGCTACCGCATCGAGGATGAGAGGGGCGCCTCCCTCGCCTACAGTGGTGACACCGGCTACTGTGAAGATGTGCTGGCGCTGGCGAAGGACGTGGATGTGCTCGTTACCGAGGCGGCGCTGCCGCCCGGGTATGAGCTTGAAGGCCACCTCGAGCCCGAGTCCGCCGGGCGCATCGGGGCGCAGGCAGGGGTCGGCACGCTCGTGGTAGTACACCTGTATCCGGTCTGCGACCAGTACGACACCGAGGCGCAGGTGCGAAAGAGCTACCAGGGCAGGCTGCTTGTGGCGGAGGACCTGCTCCGGCTGGAAGTCTGAGACGGCATGTCCGGCAGCTTCGTTCTTATTGAGCTTGACAAGAGGGCGCTGCGGGCGAATAATCATCTGTCGAAGCGCGGCTCTCTTTTCAGGAAGCTCGGATGCACCACACTGCCGAGAAGGGCGTCTACGTACTGGCCATGCAGCTCCAGCGGCCGGCAAGGCTCACCGTGGGGCACCTGGGAGTCTTCGATTTCCCCCGGGGCTACTACCTGTACGTAGGCAGCGCGCTTGGCGGTTTCGCCGGCCGCATCAACCGGCATCTCAAGCGCAAGAAGAAGATGCGCTGGCACATCGACTACCTTCTCGAGAAGGCTGACCTTCTGTGGATAGACCTTTACGGGACAGATTCGCACGCGGATGAGTGCCGGCTCAACGCGAGCGTGGCCTGCTTGCCTGGTGCAGCGGTGATTGCCCCGCACTTCGGCGCCTCCGACTGCAAGTGCGACTCACACCTGCACTACTTCGAGGAACTGCCCCCCGAAAGGCCGAGGCTGTAACCCGGCTATTTCATGAGTCTTCAGCGTCCGGCGGGTGTTGCAGTGTTGCGCGCTCTTCGGGCGCCAGGTGGCCGCCTGATTGCCGAGGGCGGGGAATTTTTTGCAAAATGGCGCGATTGGTGGTTGACAACCGGAGCGCGCGGGCGTAAATTAGGAAATTTCCCCCACTGTGGGGAGCCTTGGACAGGAGGGGCTGCGGGCCCATGGAGTACAGGGCTGTACATAAGTATGCGAAGACTTCGGTGCGCAAGGCGCGCCAGGTTGTGGACCTGGTGCGCGGGCGCAACGTGGGCGAGGCGCTGAGTATCCTCCAGTTCACGCAGCGCCGCGCGGCAGACATGCTGCGAAAGCTCATCGAGAGCGCGGTGGCCAACGCAACCTACGAGGCGCAGCGCAGGCGTGACGACATAGACCCGGATACGCTTGTAATCAGGAAGGTGTATGCCGATGACGGGCCGGTGCTGAAGCGCTGGCGGGCGCGGGCGCGCGGGCGTGCAGCGCCGATAATCAAGAGAACGAGCCATCTGACTGTGGTTATCGGCCCTCCGGAGGATGAGGAAGAGGCCGCTGAGGTGCGGGAAGAGCCCGAAGAGAAAGCGCAGGAGCCGCAGAAGAAAGAAGAGAAGCACCAGAAAGAAGAAAAGAAAGAGCAGGAGCCGCAGAAGGAAGAAGAGAAGCAGCAGGAAGAAGAAGAGAAAGTGCGGGAGCCACAGAAGGAAGAAGAGAAACAGCGGGAGCAGTAATGGGACACAAGGTGCCCCCTCTGGGGTTCAGGGTCGGGATAGTTGAGAACTGGCGTTCGTGCTGGTACGCCCGCAAGAAGGACTTCGGCAAGCTGCTGGTTGAGGACCAGAAGATAAAGCGCTTTGTCCGCAAGAACTACGCGTTTGCCGCGATACCGAAGATAGAGATAGAGCGCACCGGCGAGCAGTTGACTGTGGTTATCCACACGGCGAGGCCGGGCGTGCTGATTGGGCGAAAGGGCGCGAAGATTGACAGGCTTGTGGAAGAGATACAGGAGTTGTCCGAGAGCCATGTCAACCCGCCTCGGATTGTCGAGATAAACAAGCCTGAGCTGCATGCGCCGCTTGTTGCGGAGAACATAAAGGAGCAGCTTGAGAAGCGGGCGAGCTTCCGGAGGGTGATGAAGCGGGCGGCCGAGCAGGTTATGCAGGCGGGCGCGCAGGGTGTGAAGATTCAGATTTCCGGCAGGCTCGGCGGGGCGGAGATGGCCCGCTCCGAGCGCATTGTGAGGGGGAAAATACCTCTGGCCACAATCCGGGCGAAGATTGACTACGGGTTTATCGAGGCGTTCACCAATTACGGGCAACTGGGAATCAAGGTATGGGTATACACTGGTGAGTACCCTCTTGTGAAAAAAGAGAGGCTTCTGCATGGCAATGATGCCCAAGCGCGTCAAGCACCGGAAGGAGCAAAGGCGCAGGGTAAAGGGTAACGCGACGCGCGGCAACTTCGTGGCGTTCGGCGATTTCGGGCTGCAGGCCCTTGGCGGCGGGTGGCTCACCGCGCGCCAGATAGAGGCCGGGCGTATCGCTGCAACGCACTTCCTGGCACGCGAGGGGAAGATGTGGATCAGGGCGTTCCCCAATAAGCCTATCTCAAAGAAGCCGCTCGAGACCCGTATGGGCAAAGGGAAGGGCGAGCCGGACCAGTGGGTCTCCGTTGTCAGGCCCGGCAAGGTGCTTTATGAGATTGCCGGCGTGCCCGAGGACCTGGCCAGGCAGGCCCTGTGCAGGTCGGCGCATAAAATGCCCTTCTCGTGCAGGTTCGTCAAGAGGAGAATCAGGCTGTGAAACTCAACGAGCTCAGGCAGCTTTCGAACGGTGAGCTCCTGGAGAGGGAGAAGGAGCTGTTTGCCAGGCTGCACAAGAGCAGATTCGAATCGTATGACGAGGAGGCCAAGAACCCCGGCTTGGCACGCAACGACAAGAAAGGGATTGCGCGCATCAAGACTGTTCTGAGGGAGCGGGAAATCGAGGCGCAGCGTAGCAAGAGCGGGGATGCCCAGTGATGAGCGAGACAGCGAAGAAGAAGCGCGGGCGCAGGAAGACGAAAGTTGGTATCGTCACCAGCAACAAGATGAACAAGACTATTATTGTCAAGACCGAGCGTCTGGTAAAGCACCCGAAGTACGGCAAGTATGTCAGGCGCTGGACCAAGTACTGGGCGCACGACGAGGACAACCTGGCGAACGTGGGTGACAAGGTCCTGATAATGGAGACCAGGCCGCTGTCCAAGAAGAAGAGGTGGCGGCTTATCTCAATTCTCGAAGGCCCCGATAGCTCCCTCGCAGGGAGAAACAGCGCTTAGCCGGCATGCTCGAGGGCGGCGCAAGGTGCAGCCATGATTCAGATGCAGACTCGACTGGATGTCGCCGACAACACGGGTGCGCGCGTTGTCATGGCGATTAGAGTGCTCGGCGTGGGCAACAGATACTACGCGACAATCGGCGACATAGTCGTAGGCACGGTGAAGAAGGCAATGCCCGGCGCCAACATCAAGACGGGCGAGATAGTGAGGGGCGTGATTGTGCGCACCAGGAAGCCCGTGCGCCGCATTGATGGCTCGTATGTCAGGTTCGACCGCAACGCCATAGTGCTCCTTGACAAGCAGAACAACCCGCGCGGGACGAGAATCTTCGGCGCGGTGGCGCGCGAGCTGAGGGCGAAGAACTTCATGAAGATTATCTCGCTTGCGAGTGAGGTGGTCTGAGATGCTTATCAGGAAGAACGACCTTGTCGTGGTTATCGCCGGCGATGACAGGCCCGCGGAGTGGGCCGGCATGCGCCCCAGAAGGGTCCTGAAGACTGAGCGTAAGAAGAACAGGCTCTATGTCGAGGGTGTCAACTTCGTCTGGCGCCACGTGAGACGCTCACAGAAGAACCCCCAGGGAGGGCGCATTCAGAAGGAGGCGCCGCTGCAGGTGTCAAACGTGATGCTCTGGTGCGATTCCTGCGGGCGCGGCGTGAGGGTGGCGCGCAAGGTCGAGAACGGCAAGCGAATTCGTGTGTGCCGCAAGTGCGGCAAGGAAATCCCGGTCAGGGGAGGCTAAGCGGCAGCTTGAGCTGGAGCAGGTTCAGGAACAATGGCACGACTTCTCGAAAAATACAAGACTGAAATCATCCCGAAGATGATGGAGCAGTTCGGTTACAAGAACCGGCTCCGGGTTCCCCGCGTGGGCAAGATAGTCGTTTCCATGGGGGTCGGCAAGGCCCTCGATGATGGCACCCGCCTTGAGAACGCGATGCGCGACCTGGCCATTATCACCGGCCAGAAACCGAAATACACCAAGGGACGAAAGTCGGTGGCGGGCTTCAAGCTGCGCTCCGGTAACCGCATTGGATGCATGGTGACGCTGCGCAAGCGGCGCATGTACGAGTTCCTCGACCGGCTGATAAACATAACAATGCCGCGTATCCGCGACTTCCGCGGGCTTCCCACCGGCTCTTTCGACAAGGCGGGCAACTACTCCCTCGGCCTGCAGGACCAGTACGTCTTCCCCGAGATAGATGTGGACAAGGTCGATTGGAGCCAGGGGATGAACATTACCATAGTCGTTGAGAACGGCTCGAAGGAAAAGTCCTTCGAGCTGCTCAAGAGTTTCGGTATGCCCTTTAAGAGAGACAGAGAGACTTAAAAAACATGGCGAAGAAGTGTCTGATAGTCAAGCAGAAGCGAACCTCCAAGTTCTCTACCCGCGCGTACAACCGCTGCCAGCTCTGCGGACGCGCTCGCGCATACTACCGCAAGTTCGCTATATGCCGCATCTGCCTGCGCAACCTCGCGCACAAGGGTGAAATCCCCGGCATGAAAAAGTCAAGCTGGTAGTGCGCGAAGCGCAGAGCAGGCGAGCAGAAAGAAAGCTCGCCCTGCGCGTGGATAATTCCCAAGCCGCGTCCTTCAGGGCGCGGGTATCCGCTGCCAAATCAAAATGTCCCCGAATCCCCTGCAACGCATCATAACCGGTCAAGCCCCGGATTTCATATCCGGGGAAATCAATTCAAACCGCCGATAAACACCGATTCTTGCCTGCTCTCCCAACCCCCAACCCCTGAATCCTAATCCCTCTTTTTGTATTGCGGCGGCAGGGGGCAGCGTGGCGGGGAAGACTGTAACGGAATCTCCGCTTGCAGCGTGACTATTGTCGTGGTAATGTGCTGTTGAAGGAGTCTGCGATGAACGAAGAAAGGTCTCATCCTGGAAATGTCGAACAGATACTTTAGACTGAAACTTTTGGAGGGATAAGGCGTGAAGAAGCTTGCAATGTTCGCGCTGCTGACCGGGCTGCTGGCCGTGTCGGCGCTGCTTTTTGCCCAGGAAGAGAAAAAGACCCGTATTCTCAAGTTCGAGAAGGGGCAGGAGCGCTTCTACAGGCTGAAATGGCATCATTATTACGAGACTGCACATCCCGAGCGCGGACGAAAAAAGATGTACTTCAGCAAGATTGAGGCGAGCATCTCTTACAAGGTAAAGGAAACGCTCAAGGACGGCGGGGCGAAGATTGCTCTTCGTATAGATAAGCTAAAGATAGAGAAGAGCTCCGATAAGGGAGACGACTGGAAGGACGGGTTTGATTCGGCTAAGGACAAGAGGGCCCAGCCAGCAAAATACGTGGGCAAGGACCTGGCGCTCGAGGTTGACAAGGACGGGAAGGTCGTCAAATATCCCAAAATCAAATCGGATAAATACGCCAGTGTTTTCAAGGCCGTATTTTTTGGTGACAGCCTGCTGCAGGTGTCGGAGGGGCTTGCAAAGGAGGAAGGAACGATACCTATTCTGCATGATATGAACGCGGCGAAAAATCGGTTCAAGAAGGCGGATTTGGCTCACGTGCCGTTCAAGTTCAAAGTGAAGGTGGATGATTCGAAAAATGTTGCCAACCTTGAAGGCAGTGCAGACGAGTCAAAAAAACTCGACCTGGGCAAGGGGCTTGAGTGGCAACTGAAGGATGTAACCTTTGCCGGCAAGGTAGAGGGCGTCTATTCAACCAAAGAGAACATGTGGGACAGCCTGTCAGTCGAAATCGAGGGAAAGAAAGAGTATGGCAAGGATGCGGACGGCAAGCTGAAGGATGTCACTCTATACCTCAGGTGGCGCATAGATATCGAGATTGATGATGATGAAGATACGGTCGGCGTTCTGAAGACCAACTTCGGCAAGATGGTGATAGAATTCTATCCTGACCTCGCGCCCAAGACAGTAAAGCGAATCAGGCAGCTTATTCGGAAGAGATTCTACGACGGACTTACTTTTCACAGGGTCGTGCCGGGCTTCGTCATACAAGGCGGGTGTCCGCTGGGTAACGGCACGGGCGGTACCGGCCAGAAGATAGAGGCCGAGTTCTCCAAGACGCCTTACAAGGACGGTTCTGTCGGCATGGCCAGAGCGGCTGACCCCAATTCAAACGACTGCCAGTTCTTCATAACTCTCGACCGGACATCTAACCTGGACAACAAGTACACTCTGTTCGGCAAGGTTATCGAAGGGCTGGATGTAGCGCATAAGATTGAAAAGGTGCCGACTGACAACTCGAAACCTCGAAACAAGGTCAAGATAGTCAGCTTCCGTCTCGAGAAACGCAAGGCTAAGAAATAGTTCAAATTCATGGCTTTCACGCGGCATTAGGCAAGAAGAAGTCATCATGGCTATTCTGGCGAATTGAATTTGAACCAACTGCCATTGAGCGGCACAAGCCCACCTAAATCCCTATGAGCTATGCACTTCATTTAACATTGTTGCACCATTACTTCTCAACCTCGCGCGTGCGTGAGTTGTCGTTCCCAAAGTGTAAGCAAGGGGGATAAGGCGGATATGGGGATAAAAGCGAAGCCCGTTTTCTTAGAAAATGCGAAGAAAAGATATCTCCCTCTCCCCCCAATCTCCATATCTCCCTTCTTACACATTACTCTTTTTACAAATGGCTGGCGGAAGTGCAGCGAAGGGAGAAGTTGCCGACACTATTGGGGTTGACTTGGCGGTGGGTGTTTGGTACAAAGATTCTCAGCCATGGCTTCGATGTTCCAGATTTGTGGAGACCCGGTGTGAGTGGTAGAGACACAATGATGATGATTCTGGCGTTCTTTGCCGGACTTGTGCTTGTGACTATTATATTCAGCGGCGGCCCGCGGGAGCAGCCCAAGGAGACCCAGCCTGCTTCTGCGGCGCCTGTGGCAGCACCGCCGGGTGTGCCTGCCGGACAGATGGTTGGCCTCGGTGATGGCTACTTCGTTTATCACAGCTCCGAAGACAGGTTCTTCCTGTGCCGCATGGACCAGGGGAAACTCAGGGTAGTTGACGTCTACAGCTTGCAGCGCAAGCACGCCGGCTACCACGGGGGGGCTGCCAAAGAGTCCAGGCACGGCTGGTCTTTTGAAAGCCTGAGTCGGGAAGCCGAGGCGGTGGTCGAGGCGAAGGGCAACCAGTTCGAGAAGGCGGTTGCCTCACAGGACTGGGAGAAGGCTGAGAGCCTGGCGCAGGAGATAGCGGCATCCGGCGGGGCGGATTTCCTGAAGACGTGGCTGGAACCGAAGCGCGACTGGGGCGGCCGCAGGGCTGCGGCGCTCGCACTGGGTGAACGCCGGAGCGCTGAGGCGGTGCCGGTCCTTGCCGACATGCTGCTTGAGGGGCCGCGGGTACGCGAGAGGGCGCTGAAGCTGCTTGTCAAACTGACGGGGAAGAACTTTCTGGAAGGGAAGGGCAGTCCAAGCGAGGAAAGCGCGATAAGTGAATACAAGAAGTGGTACAGGGAGCACCGGGAGCAGGAGGATTGACAGGCTGTAGATACCAGCAGGAGGGGGAGATATGAGTGCGCCAAGGGAAGCTGATGTGGGCAAGCTGGACAATCCAGCCTGGCTAAAGGCTAACCACCAGGCCAGAACGGAACACAACGTATGAGGAGGCAACAAATCATGCGGAGCTTGTGGGACGGCGGATTATCGACCATAACGCAAGTGAAGGTATTGAGCCCCGAAATCACCATCATCGCACAGGGCCA
>DAOVDS010000354.1 GCA_030669415.1 bacterium | reverse complement strand
CCTCCGTAGATTGCGGCGGGAATGATACCGATTGCCCCTGAGGCCAGAAGCGAGACACACCCGCACGCGGCCTTCGTTTTCTCCTCGCTCAGGCGCAGGTAAGCTGCGAAGACCTCTGGCATGGATACGGCCTTCTCCCTGAATGCAGCCGTCCAGTCCGCCGTCAGTGTTATCTCGCCCACCTCCAGTGAGTCAGGCGGACTTGCCGCGAGCTCGCGCCGGCGTTCCAAAGTCAGTTCACTGCCCGTCACAAACCAGAGAGTGCAGAGACCCGGGTGGGGGCCGGGGAAGTTGTTTACAGTGATTCCCTCTCCTTGTGCGGCCGTGACGATGCCTTCTATTGCCGGTTGTAGAATCTCACCCGCATTCTTCCAGAGCTTGACCCTGTGGGCTTTGCGCAGATGCCGGCTCATCAGCTTGGTTAGGGCACGGCCGACCATGGAGTGGAAGCGGGTGGCATCGGGCACTTCAATAACGCTGCGCCTGTTGTCTGCGAGTTTCACGACTGCGTGGGCGTCTTGAGGCTTCAGTGTATCCAGGTCTTCCGGTAGCCCTCCGGCATATATGAAAACACCTGCTTCTTCCTGCGACAGGCTTCTGGCAGGTCCGAAGAGATGTATTACCTCCAGTGCGTCTTTACGCGAAGTTACCGCGTAGAGCTGGTCGCCGCGTTTCTGTCCAGCCTTCTTTTGCTGGAGAACCTGCATGCCTGCTGCAGACAGGTTGGCCAACACCATGCTGAGGTCGCCTTCGGGAAGAAGAGATGCCAAGATGTCATCCCGGTAGATGCCGCCGACCTGTGCCCTTACTCCTCCCTCAGCTTCCGCGGTTTTCAGGTAGAAATAAAGCACATGGCCCTCTCGAGCTGATGCACAGGAAAGGAGCGTCAAGTCTTAGGCTGATACTATACCACGCGGATTGCCGCTGTGCCAGTCTCCCTTGCGGGATTTTCGCGGCCAAGGGCGCTGCACGTAACCTGACATGGACCGGCGGGGAGATAGTGCGTCCTGTCCCCGATATGCCAAACCAGGCAGTGCGTAACACTGCCTGGATGGTGTTTTTCGCAGTGATTCTACTTCTCTGCCGGTTTCTGGGCAGTTTGGATGTTGCGTTTCATTCTGGCAGCGGCGCGGGCGAGAAGCGCGAAGTTGGCTGCCTTCTGCTCCTCCAGCTCGAGCGCGAGGCTGCCGGAAATCTCGACCACGCCCTTTAGAGTCGCTTCATCCGCCCAGAAGCTCTTGCGCATGATTTCCGCGAATTGCGCGACAACGGCGGCGAGCTTGAACGAAGCTGTCGCGTTGTCGAAATCCTTGACTATCTTGCTGGTGCCTATCGCCTTCTCGGTCTCTTCCACCTCTTTCGTCGCGGTATCTTTCCACCGCAGTCTCACCGTCGCCAGCTTGCCTTCCTTTTCGGGGCGCACCTTGACCACGTAGAGCGCCGTCACCGAATGCCCTGCGCCCACCTCGCCGCTGTCCACCTTGTCGTTCTTGAAGTCTTCTTTCTTGAGCCGCCGGTTCTCGTAGCCTACAAGTCTGTAGCTGACTACAGTCTTCACGTTGAACTCGACCTGCACCTTGGCATCCTTGGCCACTGTCTGAAGCGTCCCGGTGACGTTCTCGATGAAGATACGCTTCGCCTCGTCTATGCCATCGACATACGCATAGTGCCCGTCGCCCTTGTCGCCCAGCTTCTCAAGCAGCACGTCGTTGTAGTTACCCATGCCGACGCCGACGCAGAAGAGCGTTATTCCCTTGCGCCTGTACTCGGCCACTTCTCTCAGGATTGTTTCTGCATCCGTGTGCGCCTCGTTGGCCACACCGTCGGAGCAGAGAATCACCTTATTGATGCACTCCGTGTCGAGGTTCTGAGCCGCTATCTGGTAGCCGAGCTTCAGGCCCGCGTATGCGTTTGTGGAGCCGCCCGGATGGAGTTGGTCAATCGAAGTGAGTATCTTCTCCTTCTCGCTCACCAGCGTGTGCCCGAGTACCAGTCTCGCGTTCGTCTTGTACTCCACAATAGCAACCTTCTCGGTGGGACGCAGGCGGCTGACAAGCATGCGCAGTCCCGCTTTCACTGATTCAATCCTGTTGCCGCCGGACATCGAGCCGGACGTGTCAATAACAAGAGTCAGCACGGCATCCTTACGGTCGGCCTCTTTCACTTCGCGGGCCTTCAGCCCGATGCGAAGAAGTATGCGGTTGTTCTTCGCAAACGGTGTCTGCGCAGCGTCCAGATAGATACCGAAAGTCTTCTCCTTCGGCGCCGCGTAACCGTAGTCAAAGAAATTGACAAACTCCTCGACCCGCACAGCCTCTTCCGGCGGCAGGTTCCCGCCATTTATGTAGCGCCGGCAGAGGGTATACGATGCTGTGTCGACATCGACGCCGAACGTCGAGAACCTGTTGTCGTCGGTCTGTATCTCAGGATTGCAGCCGTAGTGTTTGAAAAACATGGCATCGTGTGCCTCACCGTTCGGCGGCACACTGCCTCCGCAGACCGGCCCCATCTTCTGATTCCCCCTGGGCACCACATTGCCCAGAGGCTTGATGCTGAGGGTGCCCTTTCCCCAGCGCTGGCCGTAAGCACCGGCTGCGGCGCCGCCGATGCCGTAAGCATCAACGCAGCTTGTTGTCTCGATGTTCTTGTTTGACAGGCAGTCAATCGAAGTGCCGGTCGGGATGTCCTTGGTGATTTCAACTTCCTCTTCGAGAAGGATTGCCGGGCTCTCCATACTCAGGGAGCCCTTGCCCCACTGCATCCCATAAGGGCCATGCATTCTCTCACACTCGATTCGGGGAGTCTTGAACATCGCGCGCTTGAGAGTCTCGTCATACTCCTGCTCGGCGAATTCCCGCTGAGTGACTATCACAGGGAATTCCCTGCCCGTGTTGCCACGAAACACGTAGACCGCAGTGAACGCCAGTGCCACAAGGAGCAGAATATGCGCCGCAATAGCAGCAGTCCAAGCTGCACCGTGCTTGCCGACAATTCTGACAACCAAGTTCCTCATAATAAAACCCTCCTAATTGCCAATACCACAATAGTATATAGGGCCGTTGCGGTTTTGTCAAGCCTAAACTGCAAAAAAGAGAGAAAAAGGTTGCCAAAAAGGCAACTCCGGCGTGCAACACTGCCGTTTTCACAGAGGAGCTGGCCCTGTAACAGCAAGTCTGCAACCCTCCGAGAGGACCCGCGTCCCATCTTGCGCAGTTGACGTGAGTCTTATCATATCAGCAGGGGTTTTTGAGAATGGCCTACAACATTGGGCTTGAAAAGCGGGCGGCATCCCATATTATGATGTTGCGCCCGGTTGGGGCGCGAAGCCGCGGCTGTTCGAGGTACCTGTTCGGGTGAGTGAGCCAGAAACCACGCTGACGGGGGAAACGGGAAGCAGACAATCCCTCGACTTCACCGCCCTGGTGGAAACATACCAGCACAAGCTGTTCAACACTGTCCTTCGCATGACGGGCAACCAGGATGATGCCCTCGATATCGTGCAGGAAGTCTTTCTGAAAGCATACCGCTCGCTTGGCAGCTTCAAGGGCAAGGCGAAAGTCTACACCTGGCTCTACCGGATTGCGGTGAACACCGCGCTGAGCTTCCGTCGAAGCGCCGCCGTGCAGATGTCGCGCAGCTCCGTCTCGCTCGACGAGGACCTGCGCCACGAGGACTCGGACTCGAAGCGCGAGGTGGCGGACGAGCGCTACGAGGCGTCATCGGCGCTGGGAGGC
>DAOVDS010000094.1 GCA_030669415.1 bacterium | reverse complement strand
GATGGTGATTTCGGGGCTCAATACCTTCACTTGCGTTATGGTCGATAATCCGCCGTCCCACAAGCTCCGCATGATTTGTTGCCTCCTCATACGTTGTGTTCCGTTCTGGCCTGGTGGTTAGCCTTTGACCAGGCTGGATTGTCCAGCTTGCCCACATCAGCTTCCCTTGGCGCACTCATTACTCACCTTCCGCAAAGAGGTTATCCATCATAATTGTAACGAAAACAACCTGTCCCGGTTCAGGCTGTTTGCGGGAAAACTGCCAGCATGCTACTGCTCATCAGACTTGTCGGTCAATTTTATTCGTTCGAGGTCGCTAATGACCACCGCCATGGTCTGGTAGCGTTTCTCGCGGTCTTTGCACATCATTTTGGCCAGCAGCGTCTCGAGGTCCTCTGGTACTTCGGCGTTGATTTCGCGCACCGGCTGGTACCGGCCGCTGACGTGGGCTTTCATTATCTTGTAGGCGGATTCGCCGACAAAGGGCGGCTTGCCCGCAAGCATGTGGTAGAGCGTAACGCCGAGGGCGTAGATATCGGCGCGATGGTCTACTGTGAGCTCGGTCACGAACTGCTCCGGTGCCATGTAGTGCGGGGTGCCCATAACCATATCGGATGCGGGCGAGTCGCCCTTCATGCCGACATCCCTGGCGAGCCCGAAGTCCATGACCTTGGTCTCGCCGGTAAAGGAGATGATGAGGTTCTCGGGCTTGACATCGCAGTGAACAAGCTTGAGCTTGTGCGCGGCCCCGAGCCCGCCGGCGGCCTCGCAGACGACCCTGATGACGAAGGCGAGGCCGAGGCGCTTGCGGGTGTTTATGAGCTGCTTTACGGTGGCGCCTTCGACGTACTCCATGACGATGTAAGGGTTCCCCTTGTGCTCGCCGGCATCGAAAATCTGCACCACGTTGGGATGAATCAGCTTTGCCGCAGCCCTTGACTCGGCAAGGAAGCGTTTCCGGAAGAAGTCGGAAGTCATTCTCCTGGGCAGTACTTTGATAGCGACGTCGCGCTCAAGGGTGAGATGCCTGCCGCGGTAGACAACGCCCATGCCGCCTTCGCCAATGCGTTCCATGACTTTGCAGCCGCCAACCACATCCCCCACGAGGTCCACCACGTCGAGGGCTTCCAGCAAGTCAACACCGGGGTCGCTGTCTTCGCTAACCTCGTAGTCGGGCACTTCAATGGTATTCCCACACTTCCTGCATTTATAGCGCGATCCCGCCTCGAGCTTTGAAGTTTCGTACCTGGTGCCGCAGCCTGCGCAGATCAGCGTTGACCCCACAGATGTATCGGCGTCGGCCGCGGGGCGTCCGGCGCGGCGGCCGCGCAGCCGCTCGGCAAAAGTAACTTCCGCCTCCATCAGTGCCTTGGCTATTCTCGATGAGAAGGCTTCCGGGGTGAGGTTGACATATTCTTTGACCGCTCGCCTGAGCTCGCGGCCCGAGTGGATTTTCAGGAGGTCGATGAAGCCATTCTCGCTGAGATAACCTTTCCCCCTGAGGATGGAAATCACAGAAGTATCGGGGCTGCGTTTCTTGAGGTAGCGGCACTCGCGGACCTCATCCTCGACGACAAGTCCCCGGGAAAGCGCTATCTTGACAAGTACTGTGTCATCCCTGGCCAGAAACATCCCGGTCTCCAGTAACCAGCAACGAGTAGTGACAAATCACTCGCGAAGCGCATCTTGTATCTTTCCTGGCTACTCGTCACCTGTTGCCCGCTTCTTCTCAGTCGCTGTTGATGACAGTAAAAAACGCCTCTACGACGGCCGGGTCGTAGTAGCCCTCACGCGCGCTGCGCCTGATTTCCGCCAGGGCGTCTACACGGCTCATGGCTTTTCTGTATGGTCGCCACGCCACCATCGCGGCGTAGGCATCCGCTAGCGAAGTGATTCTGGCGCCTATCGGAATCTCATCCCCGGACTTGCCGTAGGGGTAGCCCTTGCCATTGTACCGCTCGTGGTGGTGCTCCACGATTTCGAGTATGTTGAGCTTGTTGAATCCGGCCTGGGAGAGCACGCGGGTAGCTTCAGTAGGGTGCTTGCGCACCTTGGCGAATTCCTTCTCAGTCAATCTGCCTGTCTGGCTTATTATCTCGTGGGGAATCAGCTTCTTGCCAATATCCTGGATATAGCCGGCCATGAGCGCGTCCTTTTTCTGCGCTTCGCTGAGGCCCAGCGTCTCAGCCATGGCGAAAGAGAGCACCGCCACGACGCGCGAATGGCCGACACTCCCATCTATCGCCTCAATAGGAAGAATCAGGTCAGCGGGGATGCCGATGAGACTCTCGACCTTGGCGTAGCGCTCCGTGAACTTCCTGGGCAACTTGTTCTCATCATAGAGCGGATTGCGCGTGCCAGTTACCTCATACGCCGTAAACCCGATCTGGCCAGCCTCCGACAGGCGCGCGTGAGACTCCTTTTCCATGTTGGCCTCAGCGTAGGCGAGCTTCACCTCTGTGTTGTTAGGGTCGATCATCAGGGCCTGCTCCAGCAGCTTGAGCGCCCTCGTGGGCTGGTGCAACTGCTTGAGGTATATCTCCCCGAGCTGGTGCAGCAGTTCCACATCATCAGGCTTCGACGTGAGCTTGCGCTCCAGGTCGTCTATCAGCCTGGTTGTGGTGTCTTCTACAGAGCTATCCTTGTCGTGCAAGAGCCTTGCCTCGATACAGTAGCTGACCCTGCTGTAGCAGTCTGCATCAATCAGGATGCGTCCGGGCTTGCAGGCCATGCGCAGCTTGAGAGCATTCTCAGCGGGCGCACCCAGCGCTGTATAGGTCTTGCGATTGTGGCCCACAAGAGCCGTTACAGCAGAACCTGTCGCAATGCCGACCTGCAGGTCCCAGGGAGATTGAAGCTTCCTGAGCTTCTGCTGCATCCTGAGCGCGGCGATGACGGCAAGCACCGCGTGGGTCTCATACTCGACAGGTACCCCGAACTCGCATATGATTGACCCGCCGCTGAAGCTCCCGACGTGCCCGTGGAAGTCGTCCAGCACCTGCTCCATCTCCGCAAGGAACTGGTTCAGTGTCTGTGCGACAGCCCTGGGGTCTCTCTTCCCGGCGTAGGCCTGGAAATTCGCGAGTGCCGCCGAGAGTACGCTTATCTCCCTGCGCTCCTCCTTGAGCTTCTTCTCGAAAATCAGGTCCGCTACTCTGGGGTCCCTCACGGAGATGAGGTTCTCAAGCATCTTCTGCTGAAGGCCATTGATAACGATGTCAAGCTCTTCTATTGTCTTGTAGCTGTCGGCAATCTCCTTGTTGGACTGTTTCTGGTCGTCAAACGCCTTCTGCCCCATCTCGAACATCTTCTTGAGTTCCATGTTGAGCTGTGTCGCCTTTTTCTTCTCAGTCTCCCCGCGGTCGTGCAGATAGCCGACAACGTATCCCGACAGAAGCAGAAAACCAGCCCACGCGCCCAGCGAGAGAATCACCTCCGTCAGGTCACCCGTCGTGAACCGTCCGGGCTGGATAAGCACATAAGCGACCGTGAACAGGATGGCAAGCGCTGCGCCCTGCAGGGCCTTCTTGCGCCCGAGGGCAAAACCAGCCAGCATCACCGGCAGGTAGAAGAAGTGCAGCATCGCCAGCTTGTACGGGACAAGAAACACGATAAGCAGCACGGCAGCTATTACGACAAAGACAAAAACCTGCTCAAAATTGCCGGTTATGTAGGATTTGAGTTTCTCATACATCCGGGCTCACCGGTATAGCAAGACAGAGATACTGTTACCCGCTTCATCCACACAGTTTGCGACGTTGATGTTATTCTCCCCCCCCAAGACTGTCAAGTCAAAACGGAGCGAATCGGCACAATCACAAGAGCCCCAAAGAAACGCGTCCTTTGCTACTTGCACTTGACTCTTCCCGCCTGCGCGTTACAATTGCTGCAGGTGCTTTACCTGGTGTTTCATTACCGCCGCAGTTTCGCTCCCGTCGGGGACCGAAACCACGCGGAGAGATTTCGTTGCGTGAACCTGGGACAGTCCAGTGAGGAAATTCGCCATAGTATCAGATATCCACGCCAACCTTGACGCCCTGCTGGCTGTGCTCGACGACTTCGACGAGCAGGAAGTCGAGAAGGCCTACTGCCTCGGTGACCTGGTCGGATACGGCGCACACCCGCTTGAGGTTATTGACATCGCCATGGAAGACTTCGAATGGGTGCTTCGGGGCAACCACGACGATGCTGTAACTTACAAGGTGCCCAGGTACTTCAATGAAACGGCTGCGCAGGCAGTTTACTGGACCCGCGACCGGCTCAAGCCGAAACAGTACTCCCGCCCCCACGCTGTCAAACGGTGGAAATTCATGCGCCGGAAACTCAAGGACAAGGTCTCTATCGGCGACATGGCTTTCGGGCACGGCACTCTCAATTCGTATTTCAAGTATGTCGACTCCGTCAAGCACGCCAAGCAGGTCTTCGAGTCTCTGCCCCAGGATGTCAAGGTCCTTTTTGTCGGTCACACCCACATACCAGGTGTCTGGGAGAATACCCCTCAGGGTCTCAACTACCACAAGTGGAATTCAGAAAAACTCCCGCCTCTGCGAAAGAACCCGCTGATAGTCAACGTCGGAAGTATCGGACAGCCACGCGACGGCGACACCCGCGCCTGCTACGTCGTTGTGGAGGGAGATACCGTCCACTATCGACGCGTCGAGTACGATGTCGATATGGCCGTAAAGGCGATTCACCGGCGTATCGGCCTCCCCAACGGCTGCGGCAACCGTCTCAAGTTCGGGAACTGAGGGCGAGTGGCGGAACTGGCATACGCAAGGGACTTAAAATCCCTTGCCCGTAAGGGATTGGGGGTTCGAATCCCCCCTCGCCCAGCTCAAGAGCTTTTGTCGGTCGACCCGGCGGCTGAATTTGCCGGAAAGACTCAAGTTGCCGCGCGATTTTGTCTTGACAAGCGCTTCTGCTGCAATAGGATGTGATGCGCAGGAATTCTTCGTCGGGAGGACAGGAATGATTGTCAAAGAACTTCTCCGTGTTGTTGAAGACATGAAAAAAGACCTCGAATATACGCGGCGGCTGGAGAATCGCTGGCAGTCCGAACAGAAGCGTTTCCCGCTGATATACAAGTACATCATCAAGCAGCGCGAGTTCTTTCAGGAACAGATTGACAAGGCGATGATGGCCGAGCTTGATGAGTCGAAGCTTGACGGATATATCACAGCCCGGCCCGGTGTAAAGGTGCAGAAACTGCAGACTGCCCAGATAACGCCACCGAAGGAAGAGCCCGCACCGGAGCCACCCGCCGAAGCATCCAAGCCTGAGAGACCAGAGCCGAAGGAGGTCAAGCCACCGGCAGAAGAGCCTGCGCCGCCAGGGCAGGAAGAGGGGAAGATAGAGGAGAAGGCGATTGAAGAGGCTACCGCAGCCGCCGTACTCAAGCTGAGGGATGAGTTGCCTGAGGTGAAGACGCAGCCCGTGAAGCCATCGCCGCGCAAGAAGAGCAGCGCAAGGAAGAAGATAGAAGAGCCGGTCGAGAAGACCCCGGAAGCGGACAGGGCCTCCTCACGCGACAAGCTCCGCAGGCTTGCAAGCGAAGTACTCAACGAGGTAAAGAAGTCCAAGGCAGACTGAATAATCCGAATGCGCACATTTTCCTTAGAAAAGACTTGAAGTGTGTTGCTCCCTGCGCGTCATAATATGTAGAGAACGCGAGATAGGGAGGACATGAGATGAGACTGCTCGGCCTGACGCTTGCCGCTATTATTCTCTTTGCCGTCAGTGGATGCTACTGGGGATATTACCATTACGGCGACTACCCCTACTACTCGCGCGGCTATTACGAAGCCTACGAGTCTCCCTCAGTTGGTATTACCTACTACGACCCGTATTACCCATCTTATTACTACCATGACTACTACGGTTACTCCCCGTACTACTACACTGACGCTTATTACGCATACCCGTACAGACCGAGACATTACTACCGGGGCCATGCTCCTGCGAGGTACTACTACGGCTCGGACGGCCGCTACTACCGCCGTCCTCGCTCAAGCCGTTCAGGCGGCAAGAGCTTCCTGGGCAAGTTCAGGTCGAGTGGTGGCTCTTCCCGCAGCCGCGGGAGCTTCCTGCGGAAGTTCCGGTAGCAGGGGCGCGCACGCTCCGGCCTATATGTCTACAAGCAACTCGTAACTGTACTTGATAATGACCTTCTCACCCGGCTTGATGGTGAGCGTCCATAGTAGCTCGTTTCTCTTGTTGACCGAGTGAGCGCCCTCTTCGAGCAGCTTCTGCTCCGGGTTCAGGTCGGCCTGCCGGAGTTCTCCGGAAAACCTTCTCCTGATAACAAGAACGATTTTCTTCTTGCGGTGGTTATTGACTGTGAGCATGCCCTCGACCCGGGTTCTCTGGTAATCGTTGCCGCCTACGTATATTCTCTCTCGCGTGCCGGGCACCTCGTGCTCAGTGTGACTTGCGCGGATGCTCAGCGCCTTTGTCACAGGCACAGTCGTCTGCTCGCCCGGGTCTGTCCAGTAGCACATCTGCTGGCCGGAGAATGCGCCTTTGGTAAACACCGCCGCAGGCGCTGTTGTGAGCGGGAAATCGAACGGGTTCTTGAACCTGATTGCATCCCAGAGCGCATCCTGGAACTTCTCAGGGTTTCTTTCTCTCTGGTAGCGGTCAACGTAGCGTCCCCGCTCATTGCGCGTGTCAGGAATAATCCATTCCACCATCCGCTTGTACCTGACTTCCTTCTTCGCCACGCTGATATACAGGCTGTCACCTTCAGCCATTGTCCTGCGGCCTATGTCCTGGTAATGCAGGTCTATCCCTTCCCCGGCAGTAACCTCGCTGCTGGGTTGGGCCTGTCTCTGCGGCGCGACGTTGTGGGCAACAGCCTGCTGCATTGCAACGCTGCTGCCCTGCCCCGCCCTCTGTGCAAGCTGGTTGAAGAAATTCGTCAGGTTTGTCGTCGGCGAAAGCGGCGAGACCACATGCCCGAACCGCATTGAGGGGAAGCCGGAAACAAGCTGAACCTTGGCGTTCTTGAAGTTCTCAAGCTCGTTCTTGATTACCGCCTGCTGCTCGATAGTGGCCTTCTCCTCATCAAGAAGATTGATGCGGTAAGCAGGCGCCCAGGTGAGACCCTTCGTGAGATACGAGATGCGCACAACCGCGCCCTTTTCCTTCGGCTCCCTGAGCTTGACAATCAGCACCGGCTTCTTTGTCGTAAGCTCGAGCTTTTTGCCTCTGCCCTCAATTTCTATGCGGATAACTTCCGATATCCTGACCAGCTCCACGCCTTTCGATGTCTTTATCGCAATCAGTTCATTCCCAGGCGTTGGAGGCGGCTGGTTGCGGTATCCGTAGCCGTAGTATCCGTAGCGCGGCCTCTCGTAGCGCCTGTCCCAGTCAGCCCCGCCTTTCCTCTCAACAAGGTCGAGAACCGCCCCGCTGGTCATCGTGCCGCCTTTGAGATGCATAGTGACTTTGCTGCCTACCAGGCTCTCCTGCAAGCCCATTGCCCACAGCGCCGAGGGCTTTGACTTTACTTCCCTCGTCGTCACCCTCACCTCGTCCAGCAGGTCTGAGTGAACCCAGAACGTCCCATGCACAGGCTCCGGGACGTCCGAGATAAGGTACTTCCCGGCGGAAGTGACGACAAACTCCCTGGTGACCATAGCAAGCCCGTTTTTGAACATGCTCGCCTCGGACACCGTCGTCTTCACTTCCTTGGCTTCGCCCGCCTCCTGCGCAAAAGCAGAAGAGAAAAACCCCAGCGTCACAACCACGCCCGCCAGCACAACTATCCCACAAACAGACCTCACCATCACATTACCTCCTCAGGCTCAATGTTATCTTTTCTTCCACACGACCCCTGACAATGCGGAATTATACCACAAACTGCGCGCCACGCTGTAACGGGTTTGTAACAAGTGATTGGATGGCGTAACACTATCCCAACTTTGACACTGGAAGAGTTATTTTAGTTCTTTCAGGAGCTTGAAGCTCTTTAAGTCTATCGCCCTGGCGTTGTTCTCGAACTTACACCCCCGCAGATATGCGTCACCTGAATAGTAGTACAGGGTGGCATCATTATTCTCAAAGGTGGTCTTCTCAAACAGGCAGTCGAAGCTGACACGGGCAACTTCACGGTTATTCTTGAACAGGCATCCCCTCACATAGAGAAGGTTCTCTCCACGCAAGTCGAGAGCATTGCCCTTGAAAGTCCTGCCACCTGTGTTCTTGACCCCGTCGAATGTGCAATTGACCAGCGCGATAGCGGTATTGCTACCGGAAATTGCGTTGGAACCGCCCGCTCCCGAGTTGTAGCCGTAAATGTCACAGTTTTCGATAAGGAGCCTGCCGCCCGACCTGAGTTCTACGATTTCATTGAGGTTGCCATCTATTGACATGTCAGATAACTGGATACTTGCCCCACCGCGAGGACAGAAGCTTCCTTTCAGAACTGTTTTTCCCTTTCCTCTACCTCTTATTGCAATATTGCCAACCGGCGAATCCCACTGTCCCCTGCCGCGACCGACTGGCGAGAACTCCCCTTCGCCCAGTTGAATTGTGTCTCCGTCCTCTGCAGCCCTGAGGGCCGAAAACAGGTCTTTGTGCTTCTCCTTGGGCCCCACCTTCAGCGCCCGGCCTGTCAGCTTTGGCGCCACTTCCTTGAGAAAGCGCTCACTGTCAAGCACATAAGCCGACATCGAAAAGGCGTTCTTTGTCATATCGCTCCTGAGCCACGCTATTGCCGACTCTATGCGCTTGACCTTTGCCATCGCCTCGGAGATTGAATCTTTCTTCACATCAATCTTGTTGACTTCGAAAGATACCAGAAGCTTCACGAACGCTATCTTCTGCTGCAGATAGCCTTTGGCGAGGTTCTCACGCTCAGCACCCTCGAGATGGCCGATTATCTCGTTGAGAGATTCCTCAACCGCGTCCTCCCGTCTCATCCGCACCTCGGCAATTAGGCTCTTCAACTCGTCCTCAATTGCGGCAATCGAGTTCTGCTTGATAGCTTCTTCCCTGAGCGCTTCGATTTCGGTCTTCAGTTCCTTCAATTGCTGCTCTGGTAGCGCGCAGCCTACGGCGACCGTGCAAAGGCAAATGTATAGCAGATTTTTCACAACAGCCTCCTTTTCCCCCACCTTAGGCGTAGTGTTCGAGATATTGCTCGATGAACCGCCGGGCCGCGGCGGCAGGCTTGAAAATCCCGAAATGGCCTTCGCACAGGATGTCCGGCTCAATTGCCAGCAGCTTCTTCATGGATATTCGCCAGTCATCGATATTTGATTCAAATTCGGGCTCAAAGGGTCCGTGGATATCCTGCCCGAAAAGGACCGTCTCGCCGCCCGGGCTCTTGTACACTACGGCAATTGAGCCCGGAGTGTGGCCCGGCGTGTGTATCCAGCGAAGCCCCGGCGCGAAGTCGAATTCCCCCTGTTCACCCGCAAGCTGAACATCGACTGGAATGGGGTCGAGTTTCATGCCGTAGTAGCGTTCCACCGTGTAGTCTGGCAGCGCTTCCTCAATCGCCCGCGCATCCTTCTCATGCGCGTAGACTCTCGCCCCTGTGCGTTTCCTGATTTCGTTGGCGCCGCCAATGTGGTCAACGTGGCAGTGGGTGAGCACGATGGCCGAGATTGCCTGCGGCTCAACTCCGCTTCTTTTCACATTTGCAAGCAGCGGGTCTGTCGCCCGCCCTGTCCCGGCATCGATAAGCACAGCCTGCTCGCCCAGCTTCACCAGGTAAACCATGCAGTCGCCGGAATCTGTCAGCTCCGAACTGCCTACCAGAAAAACATCTCCACAAATCTCTCGTGTCATCTCAGGTGCTCCTGGAAATCCTTTCAATCACGCCCGTCTTGTGCTAATATGGTCTTTACGATGGGAAATATCAAGGTTTTGCCTGCAAACCTGGTAAACAAGATAGCGGCTGGCGAGGTTGTTGAGCGGCCGGCATCCGTCGTGAAGGAGCTTCTCGAAAACTCGCTTGACGCGGGCGCTGACTATATCCAGATTGAGATTGAGAACGGCGGGCGCGACCTTATCCTCGTGCGCGACAACGGCTCTGGAATGGGCCCTGACGATGTCAAGCTCACGTTTGTCAGCCACGCAACGAGCAAGCTTTCCAAGTTCACTGACCTCTTCGAGATAAGCACTATGGGCTTTCGCGGCGAGGCCCTTTCGAGCATCGGCGCTGTCGCGCAGGTGCGGCTCACTTCGCGTCCACGCGGCACTCTCGAGGGTTACGAGGCTCGAATCCAAGGCGGCACAAAGCCCGGTTTTACCAAGGCGGGCTCCCCCGAAGGTACCACGGTGGAGGTGCGAAACCTCTTTTACAATGTTCCTGCCAGACGCAAGTTCCTGAAATCCAAGGCGACCGAGATGTCCTACATCTCGGACATTGTTACCCGCATTGCCGCCGCGCATCCGCAGGTCGGCTTCCAGTTGGCTCACAACGGGCGCAAGGTGCTTTCAGCGCCAGCGGTGCGCACCCGCCGGGAGCGGCTTGCATCCATCTTTGGCGCCGACCTTGCCCGGGACCTGCTCGAAGCAAAGGAAGAGGACCGCGGCTTGAGGGCTGAGGTAGTTGTCGCGGCACCCTTTCACACCCGCGCCGATACCCGCATGCAGCTTTTCTTCGTCAATAACCGGCCGCTGCGCGACCGCGTCATTGGCAGGGCAGTCCACGACGCATTCACAGGGTATGTTCCGCCCCGCAGGAACCCGATTGCGTTCGTGTTCGTGACAGTCAGCCCTGCTGAAGTGGATGTGAACATCCACCCGGCGAAGGCTGAGGTGAAGTTCAAGAGCCCCGGCTTTGCCCATTCCATGGTGAAGGCTGCAATCGCCGGTGCGCTTCGGTCCTCGCCCCGCCTGCGCCAGGAACCCACGCCCTATGCCCACGACCGCGCGGAAGACATCCGCGAGGCAATCGGCGATTTCCTGCAAACTGTCAGGGCGAGCGGGGAAAGGCGCGATGCGCCTGTCCAGCACGATTTTTCGCACATGCTCAGACCCGGGCATGCCGGCCCCGCGCAGGAAGCAAAGCCGGAAAGCCTGCCCAAAGAACTGCCTGATGGCAAGATCATGCAAGTCCATAACTCGTACATAGTAATTGAGGCGCCTCAAGGTGTTACACTCATTGACCAGCACGCGCTCCATGAGCGGATTCTCTTCGAGGAGATAAAAGCGCGATTCCAGAGCCGCACCACAGAGAGCCAGCGCCTTCTCTTCCCAATCACTGTCGAGGTGTCACCCCGCGAAAGCGCCGTGCTTGACGAAGTTCTCCCGACACTGACGCTTCTGGGCTTTGTGATTGAGCCGTTCGGGGAAGGTGCTCTAGTAGTCCACTGCGCGCCCCGCGTGGTTGAACGAACCGACATATCCGAATGCGTGCACGCCGTGCTCGAGGACTACCTTGACGAGCGCAGGCCAAACCTCGGCGAGTACGCGCAGAGGGCGATGCGGACTCTCGCCTGCAAGGCAGCGGTAAAGGCGGGCCAGCCGCTTTCGCGCGAAGAGATGATGATGTTGCTCGAGATGGCCCGGGGTCTTGAGAGCGCCGACACCTGCCCTCACGGACGCCCGTCAACGATTTTCCTTTCCCTTGTCGAACTTGAGCGCCGCTTCAAGCGCCGGTAACTACTTGCCGGAGAAGCCTTCCATGAGCTTTTTGAAGTAGTTCTCAAGCCACCTGCTGTACTTGGGGGGGCGCTTTTCACTGGAGCCGGACTCAAGGTCACGGAGCCTGCGGCGCCGCGGAAGCTCGGGTTTCCAGCCAGGAGGTTTGCCTGTATCACGGGGCAGCGTCAATTCCTTCCCTTTCGCTTTCTCGAGGAGCTGCTTTTTCAGCTTCGAGCCCGGCTTTGCCGGCTCACCGAGTTTGCCCGGGTCCACAAGCGGCTTCTTGCCGTTGTTTTCCCCTTCGTCAGGTCTTGGCTGGTTTTCCTTCTCGGAGCCTCCGCCCTCAGATTCCGAAGGGCGCCGGGCTTCTTCAGCTTTCTTGATAAGGTCATCGAGAAGGTCCAGCGCTTCTCTCTGCTTCTCCTGCGTCCTGGTGCCCGGGTCTTTGCGGGAAAGTCTTCGCTCGGCTGCCCGCATCTTACCTTCGGCTGCTCGAAGGGCCTCGAGGAAAGTACGCGGCTCGCTGTCGGTGCCTTGGGGGTTTTCATCCTTTTTCTCTTCTTGGTGGCGCTTCCAGGCTCTTTTTAGCATCTCGAATTCGTCCTTGTCCGCGCCATCCTGGGAGAAGAGGTATGAGCGCAGCATTAGAAGCGACCCCACAATTACCAGAATCAGGATTCCGTACTTCATTTGTTCGTCCTCCAGCATTCGTCCTGCTTCTATAGTGTCAGGACTGCCTCCAAATCCTCGCGGAGAATCGCGGTCTGCCCGGATTCCTCTGCGAAAAGGGGCGCTACCTCCTGAGTGACTCGCGCAGCCTTTTCGTTATATCTGTCAATCTCGCCTGCTTGTGTGCAAGCCGGTTGATCATCTTCTTCTGGAAGAAATTAGGTCCACGCCCTTTAAGGGCATCGTGGATGGCCTTGGTTTTTTCGTGTATATCGGCTTCGAGCCTGCGCAGCAACCTGAGCTCGGCCACGGGCAGCACCGGTGGCGGCGGGTCGCCCGGCGGCTGTGGCTCGCCCGGCGGCTGTGGTGGAGGGTTGTCTCCGGGTTCTCTAACTTTCTCTTCAAGCGCTTCTATCAGCCATTTCAAATTCTTGACTATTTCTTTCTCAAGGTGCTGTGTATACCTGCCGGTGTCTTCCCTTTCCAGGAGGTCTGCCACCTCTTTCATGTCTGCGGCTGTCTCCTTCAGAACGTCTGCAAAGACGAAGACGTTCTCCTCTTCAAGCTGCCGGGCAAGCTCAAGTGCTTCCTTGTAGAGCCTGGTCTCCAGCCTGCTCATCTTGCGTAGCTCTATGCGGTCCTCCCTGAGAAGCTCTTCTTCGGTTTTCTTGGCATCCAGCTCGCGGGTCGTCCGGTTTATCTCCTTCTGCAGTTCGAGCATCCTCTTGAGCTTCTCAATCACCTGCTCGAAGCGCTCACGCTGCCCGTCCGGTGCATCTTCAGGCTTGTCCTGGGGTTTCCTGCCCGCAAGCAGGTTCAGGATTTCGATGAGCTTCTTGACTACCTCGCCCGCTTTGCCGTATGCCTTGAGCAGTTCCTTGTCATGCAGGGCTTTTCTGACAAGCTCCATGTCCTCGGGGATGAGTTTCTCTCGCGTTGCCTTCCATGCCTCGCGCAGCTTCTTCGCACTCTCAGGTTCCCTTTCCTCAATCCTCTTGGCGATATCGAGCAACAGCTCTTCGAGCCTACGCAGCTCTCTCTCGACTTCCTCCTGCCTCCTTGCGATTCCGTCATCCCCCTTGCCCTGCCCCGGAGGCTCATCCTGGCAAAGAGCGAATGGTGCGCAGAGACCCAGGCAGAGAAACCCAGCCACGGCAAGCATCACGAGCTTCGCGGGGTTTTGTCGAGTAGACATAATATGGCCCCCTTCGTTAGGTATACTTTGTGTTCCCTGTTACTCTTCCCTTTCGGTCTCAAGAGTGTCACAAGATTCAACCATGTAAGGAGACTTCAATGCCCCTCACAGAACCGTACGTGCGGA
>DAOVDS010000151.1 GCA_030669415.1 bacterium | reverse complement strand
GAAGCGCAGGCCCCCGAGCCCCCCCCCAGCCGCAAGGAAACTCTTTCCCCGGAAGTCGCGCAGCTTATTGAGCAGACCTCAAAAAGAAAGCCTGCCGCAGCCGACGGGGAAAAACCGCAGAAAGCCCCGGCGAAGGCCATCTTCGCCGTCATAGGAGTGGCAGTTGTACTTCTGGTCGTCCTCGCCGTCGTTGCCGCCTACCAGTCCAAGAGAGCCAGCGAGGCACATGAACAACTGAGCAGCGCCAAGGCAAACATCGCGCAGGACCAGGCCAAGCTACAGGAAGGCTTCGACAAGAAAATCGCGGAACTGCAGACTGAAAAACAGGATGTCCAGCGCAAAGCGGACAAGGCGGCAGAGCAGTTTGCGACATACAAGGAGGCGGCTGAGGGCAAACTAACCGAGCTGCAGTCGCTGCGCGCCACCAAGAAACAGCTTGAGTTGCTGCTCGACCAGCTCAAGGAAGAAAACGCGGAATTCCGCAAGATTGAAGAGGAACTCCGGCTGAAGAAGGCCCAGGTGAATTCGCTTAATTCAGAGAACGAGAGCATTAAAAAGCAGAGGACCGAACTCCAGAAGCAGTTGAAAACCCGCAACGCCACGATAAAGCAGATGGAGACTGACCTCAGCAACTCGAAAAGCCTCGCGAACAGCCTCCAGAAACAGCTTGATGAGTTGGCCAGCAGCAAGCTGGGGCCCAACGTCAGCCTCAGCGAGCTTGTCAAGCTGCGAGACTCCGTGCGCGTAAAGGATATTGAAATAGCAAGCCTCAAGGAGTTGACTGACGAGTTAGACAAGCAGCTCAAACTGATGCAGGAAGGGGGCACGGGGCAGATCAACACCTTGAGAATGGAGTTGGCGAACGCGCGCAGGAAGATAATCGAGAAAGACGAGGAGCTCAAGAAGGCAAAGCTTGCAGCCACCCGCTACAGCTCGCCCGAGAACACTATTGTCAACTGGGTAGAAGACCTCGCCTCCGGTGAGCTGGAGCGCGTAATCGAGCACTACGCCAAGAACAACGTCCTCCGAAGGAAATTCGACGCAGACGGCGCAGAGCGCGAAGAGCTCGCCAGGCAATACAAGGAATTCAGCGCTTACAGGATAGAGCCGGAAGTGCTTTCAATCACAATAAGCCCTCAGGAAGGCACGGCAACGGCGAAGCTCAACCTGAAACTCACCGCCGACGGCCAGTCCAGGGTTGTCAAAGCCACCATGCTCCTTGCGCGTGAGTCCGGCCGCTGGCGAATTATTGACGAAGGTTTTTGACGCCGCCTGTCCGCGCTTGCAGCACCCGATGTCGGTGAAGAGCCGAAGCAGTCCGAGTCCCGGCCGGGGTATTCTTACATTTAGACATTTACTCATGCCGACATTTAGGATGTTCGTGAGTCACCTCTTGATTTAGCCCACACCTTTTATTACGCTTAAAGCGATATGAAGTGGGTATTATACTTATCTCTGGTTGCGTTGGTTTTGCTGCATATGCTACTCTATCGCCCCCGGAAGGAGCAGAAGATGTCGTTCTGGCGCAGGTTGTTCTGGCATCCCCTAAGCGATGAGAAAGTAGACAAAACGAGCACGAAAATCGCGACAGTGGGATTCTGTGTGCTTGTAATCCTTTTCGTATTATTGCTATTTGCGGCTATGGACAAGGGATTACCTGTGACTGAGGAACAGATTGCAATATCCAATTTGCGTACAATTAGCTCGGCACAGGAAGTCTATTACAAAGAACACGGTATATTCGGTACACCCGAAGGCTTACGCAAATCGGATTTAATCCCCGTTTCTTTGGCCGATTTAATGACTCACCAGACCACTCACTATAAGTATCGCTATGGATGCACCTTCGGTGAACAAGAATGGAGTTGTGTTGCAGTGCCTGTTGAGATTGGCGAAGGACATTCAAGGAGCTTCTTCGTAGACCAGAATGGTCCTGTGCGCTGCAAAGCCCACGAAGGTACCAAGATAGATATGCCTGCAGACACCACATCACTAACACTCGACGAATGGCACGAAATGTACCATGACAAGTAGTCTCACCTGAATTCAAACCTCATGCGGGAGTATTGTCTGCAGGGATGTTCTCTGATTTGGTGACTTTGAGGCTGCTAAGGTTTGCTTCTACCCGCTCACTGAAGGTATAATAGGAGTAGAATGAGTAGGAAACGATACATCTTGGTGACTGTCCTGATTCTGGTTGCTTTGGGAGTCGCTTTAACCTGGCACTTCCGGCTGACCCCGCCTGCAGTTCCCTGTGTCCAGAAACCACTCACAGTTGAGGTAGTCCGCTTGATTAGCGAGTTGCGGGGAAAACCGCCATTCCTACTGCCTGAGGGTGGTTGTATTAGACTGGGTATCAGCGGCATCGAATCATACATCGGCGCAAGTCAGCTTCTGTACTGTCTTGCCCAAGGTGTGACTCTGCCAGACCTCGGCGAGTTGTCTTTCGATGTTCTTGGTCCCGTAGTCTACGAGGTTATCGGACCGGTGGAGACACGCAAAGAAAGTAAAAAACTGTACTATTTCTGTCCTGCAGAGTGGTGCAAGGGAGAAGTCCTTTTCTGCGCTCTTGTGACAACACCGAGCACGGGAGAGTACAAGATTCGGTTTTCCACTCCCGACAACTCTCCGGTGGCGTCCGCCACAATAACGGCAAGCAGACCAGACCCGCACCCGTGGCAGCCTATTGCGCCCCAGACACAGACAGGGTGTTATTATGTGACATACCACCCCGAAGATGCAGCAGCGCTACCGAGTTTCAGTGGGGCTATTGGCGTGCGCAACCCCAACAAACTGCCGCGCCTTGTGCTTGGCGAAGATGTTTCAGAAACGAGTGACCTCAAGATTGCAGTTGACGAGACAACCCTGAGGCTTTCTTTCGATAAACCCGTTCATGAGAGGCTTGACTGGCGCCTGCTGTGCAGGTGGTGGGTTAACGGTAGACCTGTGGTACCTTCCGGGACTTTCCAGCAGGAACTGGGGATCGGTCATGACGGCAAGGCTGGCGAACTCTCCAGAATCGGAGCAGATATTCGGGTGGACAGTGATAAGCTGGGAGCGAAAGTCGGCGACATCATTGGCCTTCAAGTGATGTATGCCCCCCACGGCTGGGAGTACACAGATGGTGTGGCAACCTACGAATTCTTCATCCCCTTGGCAACCCCTGTTAACCCGATGGTTAGTAACGTAGTACAGTTTACCTACGAACAGAAGTAGAGACACTTTGCCGCTCTCATGCCTTAGATGGACTGAACTCAAACCTCATGCGGAAGTTCTGTCGCGAGCGTGTTCGGTGTATCGAAACCATCCCGTGCTGTAAACAGCACGGCTAAAAGTAATATTCCAGGCCGCAGGCGGCCCGGCTAAACGATCCGCAGGCTGAAGCCGGCGGTTAAACATCTGATTTGGTAACTTTGAGGCTGCCGAAGGTCTGCTGTTTGCCGGAGCCATAGTAGAAGTCGCCATCGAGGGTGCTGCCTGAGAGCAGCAGCCTGGCGGAGCCGCGGTGTATGTTGTAGGCGTCCCTGGAGCCGGGTTTCGGCTCGTTGAGGTATTCGAAGGAAAGGACGGGACCTTCGGGCTCTTTTATGAGGATAGAGGCGATAATGCTGCGCGCCCTGGTGTTGTCTGTCTCGAAGACAACGGCTATGCGTGTCCAGCTCTGTCTTATCGTGATTTTCGCATCCTTGGTCTTGCCCAGCCATTTCGAGGAGAGTTTTATCTTGCCCATCCACTCGCCGCTCAGGTTTGGCGTTCTGATGAGCCTCAGGAATCGCAGGAAGCCGGCCTTCCAGAGGTGTTTTCCGAAGAGCAGGTACAGAAAGCCGTAGATGCCCATTATGGTAAGCGGGTTCCAGAACCATCTATACTGGCCCAGCGATACGTCAAGGAGCCAGAGAACCCCTATGGTAACGACGGCAAGGAAGGCAAAAACCTTCTCCCTCTCTGTCGAGTCAGTCGCATACGGATGCATTATGACGCCCTGCACGTGGAGCAATAAACGAACACGATACTGCACGGTATTATAGCGGCAACACCGGGGCGCAGTCAATAGTCCTAAGAAGGCTGGTTGAGATTACGACTATTGGGATTGGAGACGCTTGGTGAGGGTTATCATGTTGCCCTGCTCGTTGTACTCGATGCTGTCAGTGCAGCGCTGCATGAGCATGATGCCGAGTCCGCCGAGGCGGCCCTGCTCGTATCGTTCGCGTGCTGCGGAGACTGCGTCGCCGACCTCTGAGCGCTTCAGGTAGGCTCTGTGGTCAAACCCTCTGCCCTCGTCCACAACAACGACTGTAACCTTTTCCTTGTCGAGCAGGTAGAGCACCTTGATTTGCTTCTGGCTGTTGTACCGGTTGCCGTGTTGGGAGGCGTTGAGCACCGCCTCGCGGAAGGCGGCATTCAGGGCGACCTGCTTCTCGTCGTCGAGGCCGGACTCCACCAGGAGTTTGCCGATGAGCTGGCCGGCGGTGTCCAGGTTTTCCTCGGTAGTGGGGAACTGAAGGCAGACCTGGTGGTCGAAGATGACCACCTCTTCGCTGGCGCGGGCAAGCTCGCTTTCAGCCAGAGTAAGAAGTGTGTAGACCTCAAACGGCTCGACGAGGTGTTCATCGCCGCAGACGCGGAACTCGTCGGCGCGCTCCGGGTCGCGCCCCTTGGGGAACAGCACAATCACCGGCATGCGGTTTGTTTCCTTGACAGACTTCACAAGCCGCACGAGTCTTTGTGCGCCGGACATGCTGTAGTCGACTATACAGAGGTATGCCGCCCCGTCGGCGAGTATCTTTTCGCACTTGTCAGCCGAGTTAACGACCATGACTTTCCAGCCGACGCGGGAGAAGTGGAACTCCACGACCTTGGCGAAGGAGTCGTTTCTCGGCACGGCAAGCAGTATGGCGGACAGCTTGGTCTGGTCTATCGCCTTTTGGAAACCGCTCTCAAGCGTAATTGAGACGTACTTGGCGGCAGGTGAGATATACTGGTGCCCGGTCTTCGGGTCGCGCACTATCTGCGCCTTCTGTTCGGCAATCTGGAGAGTCGCGAATTCGGGTAGGACAACTCTCTTGCCGGCAACCAGGCCTTCACGCAAAGTGCGGATGGCAGACTTGAGTGCTCTATCCGCTGCGTCCTTGGTAAGATTGGCGTTCTTAACAAGGCTGGCTACAAGGTCCTCTGAACCAAGCACGTCCATCCCTTTACCTGCAAACCACCGAAACCGGCCGTTGTCGAGTGACCTACAACTCCCGGGTCTTCAGGCGGGCAGTGATTTCCTCCCTGGTAACCAGACCTCTCTCCACGAGTATTTCAGCAAGGACTTCCGCAAGGTGCGGGCTTTTCGGAATAGGCTTGGGCTCGGCCGGAGCCATGTGGGCGGCGGCATCCCAGACTCGTGCTTTGCGCTCATGCGGCGAGAGCGAATCGTACTCTTCTATAGCCTTCCTTATCTGGTCGCGAGGCGCAAGCGCAGTCTCGACGAGGCAGTTAGTCATAAACTGAATCTCTTCCACCGTCTCCAAATCGACCGGCTCGGCCATTGCCAGGAGGATTTTGCCCTTCTCGTCCGCAAGCGGCAGCACCCCATGGTTCCTGAGGAAGTCCCGAGGCAGTTTTTCCATGGCTTCCGGGTCAATTGCGTACTCGCTGATATCTATCACCGGCACCGACTCGCTTTGCGCGACGAGCTCCCTCATCTGCTTCTCGTTGATAAAACCGAGCCTTACCATAACGTCGGCGAGCCCCACGTCAGGCCCCAGCTTCTTCTTGTACTCGATCGCCTGCCTGAGCTTGTCCTCGGAAAGTAACTTGTTGTCCTTCACCATCTTGAGAAGCCTGCTGTCTCTCACTCCATTACCCCTAACAAGGCAGATTTCCCGGTAAACATTGAATAATATCACAGAACGAGGTGTGTGTCAATGAATATTTGGCTCAAATTGCACAAGTGCCGTAGCCCGGATTTCTCACAAAGGTTTGGCGGCAAGACTTGCAGCATGGTGTGCTGGCACCGGATATGGCAAAAACTGCCCTTCAGTGAGTTGACATGGCGTTAAGAACCGGCGGAGAGATTTTGGCTTCAGGCAAGGACGCACAAGCGAGTTCCCGCAGGCGTATCAGTGGATACGTCGAGGAAACGAGCGCGGAGGACGCCGTCTGGAGCGAAAAGCGCCCGCCGGTCGCCAAGGATTTGTGAGAAATCCGGGTAAGGCCGGATCACTTCTTTTTGAGCCGCTTGAGCCATTTCCTGGCCGAATCGACCTCTTTGGCCTGCGGGTAGTCCCTGAGCAGTTTCTCGAGGGCTTCTATTGCTTTCTGCTTCTCTTTCGCACGATACCAGCAAACCGCCAGCTTGCTGCAGGCCGCGGGCGCCAGCTCACTCTTGCCGTATTTCTGGATGAACTTCTCCAGATTGGCCGCCGCGCTCCTGTAGTCCTTCGAGTAATAAGGCGCATACGCCTGCGCATAAGCCATGTCGTCGGCATAGCCCGAGTTGTCCTGCGGGTCAAGCTCTCTGATTCTGTCGAAGCGCTTCTTCATCAGCACGGTGTCCTTTTGGACCATGGCGCTCGCACCGAGCTTGTAGAGGGCTTGTATCAAGTGCCCGCTCTCGTTTTTCGCGTCAATTTCAACCAGCTTCCCGAGGTACTTGTTTCTCTCCTTCACCCAGGTCTTCTTGTCGAAGCGCAGGCGCGCCGTGTCCGCCAGCATCCATACAGCTTTGAAGATGCAGGCCTTGTTGGCCTGAGTGAGTTCTTTCTGGGCCAGCTTCTCGAAATCCGAGCACGCGTCGGCGAGCTTACCATCCTTATAGAGGTTTCCCAGTGCGTTCAAGAAGAGGCCCTGCTCGCTTTCGGGGTCTTTCGAGAGCAGCTCCCGCGCCTTCTTGAGATTGTCTTCGGCCGCGGCACACTCGTTGAGCTTCTCAATGAACACCTGGGGCGGATAGAAGTCGCCAAACCGGCCTATTTCGCGGCCTTCAGGCGTCAGGATCAGCATGGTGGGCAGGTACTTGATATTGTGTTTCTTGAACGGTTCTTTCTCTTCTTCCGCCAGCACTTCGACGCAAACGTAATCCTTCAGGACTTTGACAACCGCGGGGTCTGGATACGTCTCCGCCCGGAGACGGTCGCACGCCGGTCAGTTGACTTCGCTTGTGAAATCCGCAAACACCCGCTTTCCCGTTTCCTTCGCTTTCGCCATGGCGCCGGCAAAGGTCTTTTCCCACTCCAGCTTCTCATCCTGCCCATAGGCAGGACAAGCAGCAAGAGCTACTACCACAGACACCAGGACAATTCTCACAAACATTCTGTTCTCCTTGGGCCACACCCTTGACAAACGCCACAGCCGACGCTAACATTCGTGTGAAAGGCCTCTGATTGGGGAGGGTGTATGCCTTTCACCGTTCGCTGCCCGCATTGCGATACACTGCTCAAAGTACCCGACGAATACCACTATAAGGTCATTACCTGTCCCAAGTGCAAGAAAGAAATCGAGGCAATAAGCCTGGAGACCATCGAGATTGGCAAGAAGTTCCTGAGGGAGCTTGAAGAGCAGGACGACGACATGATTATCGATGAGTCACGCCCTGCGTCCCGCCGGCGCAAGAAGCCGGCGGCAGACAGCCCCGCCCCCCCGAGCCGGAAGAGGGTGACAACGAAATGCCTCGACTGAAGGATTCGTAATTACCCCAGGACACTGAGGCACGCATTATACACCTCGTCAGCAGTTATCAGGCGCATGCACCGGCGGTCTGGACACGCTCTGCGCTCGCACGGGCTGCATTCAACCTGCTTTCTGACCACGACGTGCCCCTCACCGGCAGGGCCGTAGATTCCGGGGTCTTTTGGCCCAAATATCGCCACTACCGGCGTCCCTACGGCGGCCGCTATGTGAAGCGGCCCGGTGTCGCAGCCCACGAACAGCACGCTCTGTTTGAGCAGGTATGCCAGCTCTCGCAGCCCGTGCGGCTCCGGCCCAAGCAGGGCCGCGCCTTCGGTCAGTTCCACCACTTCTTCGGCAAGCGCTCTCTCACCGGGCCCCCACGTTATCACCACTGCCCTGCCCTTTGCGCCTGCGAGCTTTCCGGCGACCTGTGCAAACCGCTCGGGCGCCCACTGCTTGAATGCTCCAAACTTACTCACCCCCGGGTGCACCGTGATAACCTGCAAGTCTTCAATCTGCTTTTCCTTCAGGAACCTCTCCGTCACCCTGCCGTCACCCGCATGCACCTGGAGTTCCGCAGGCAGCACCTCCGGTTCAATACCCAGAGCGCCGAGCAGCAGGAGGTTCTTCCGGACCCTGTGCATGACAGTCTTGGGCAGGAAGACGTGCTTGGTGTAAAACACGTGCGAATGCTCCTTGACCCTGCCCGCGGTGAACCCGACCCTGACCCTCGCGCCGCTGCCGAATGTGACAACGCCGCTTCGCAGATTCCCCTGGAAATCGATTGCGATATCGAACTTCTTTTTTCTGAGAGCACTGAAGGCGCTCCCCAGGCTTGCGAGATTCGCGGATTTCAGGACTCCGCGGGTCCACTCCTTGCGCTTCACGACGAAGACTTCGTCAATGTCCGGGTCGCCTTCAAGCAGACTTGCGGATGGCTGCTCCGCAGCCCAGGTGATTGCCGCCTCGGGGTGTTCTCTCTTGAGCAGCCTCAGCGCCGGCAGGCAGTTCACCACATCCCCTATCGCACTGAGCCTGACAACCAGTATGTTGTGGAACTTCGCCACCATTCCCCTCGACCCACTTCCAGGCACCATTATAACGGCCTCACGCCATATCCGTCAACAATGACGCCGGTCATGTGCCTCTATTACTACAGGAAAAGGAAGCTGCGGCGAGTGAGGCCGGTTGGCGCCCGCTCTTCACAACGCAAACACATCAATCCAGAAAGCCTATCCTGCGCTTCCGCCTGCGCCGGTACCGCGCCTGCCTGCCCTGACAAACCTGAGAGGGCGGTCAACAGCACCGCGCAGGGCAAGTCTCACCGCCTGGACCTTCAGAGCATAGTAGGTCCTGAGAACAGTCAGAAGCAGTGCGCTGCAGAATCTCGACCCCTCTCTTCCTCGACGCCAGTATCGGTTTCTGACAGTCGCGGAATCGGCCGCAAACTGTGAATACAGCGCCACGCTCTTCGCCCCGCTGTGCCAGCGAAGGCACGCGAGTGGTGCGCGAATAAGCTTGAAGGCCAGCCCTGCCCTGCCGAATCTGAGCCACAACTCCCAGTCCATGACATAGTGGAGGCTCTCATCGAGGTATCCCACCTTCTCCAGAGCTTCCTTTGTGAAGAAAACAGCCGGCTGATGGATGTAGTTCGTGCCGAATAAAAGCGTCCTGTAGTGATAGGGAATAACTCTTCGCCTGGCAATCAATCTGTCACCCTCGTCGACAACAGAAACATCCCCCATAACAACATCCAGCTTGCGGGCGCCCTCGTACGCCTTCGCCAGCCTCTCGAACGCGCCGGGAAGATAGTAGTCATCCGAGTTTATCCAGGCGAGGACATCACCTGTCGCCATGCGCAAGCCCTTGTTTATGGCATCCGCCTGCCCCCTGTCCGGCTCAGACACCCAGCGCAGGTGCCTGTACTTCTTCAGGACCGCAAGCGTCCCATCGGTCGAGCCGCCATCGACGATTATGTGTTCGACGTCAGGGTATCCCTGTCCAAGGACGGATTGAATCGTCTTTTCGATAAACTGCCCCTGATTGTAGGATGGTGTAACAACCGTGATTCTTGGGAAGCCCATACCTGATGCCCGCCTTACGACTCAGCGCCACCTTGCGCTCTTGTGTCTCTGTACCACTCGATGGTCTTCTTCAGCCCCTCGCGAAAGTCGGTCCGGGCCTTGTACCCGAACTCCCCGAACGCTTTGGAGGTATCCAGACATCGCCTCGGCTGCCCATCCGGCTTGGAACTGTCCCAGACAACCTCGCCCTTGAAACCAGTCAGCTCGGCTATCAGATTGACAAGGTCCCTGATGCTCATCTCCATCCCCGAGCCGAGATTCACCGGCTCACTCTTGTCGTACTTCTCGGCTGCAAGCAGAATGCCTTCTGCACAATCCCCGACATACTGGAACTCCCTCGAAGCGTTGCCCGTGCCCCATACAACAACTT
>DAOVDS010000264.1 GCA_030669415.1 bacterium | reverse complement strand
AGAGCAACGCGTGAAGCAGTATTGAAACAGTTAACAGAAGAAACATTCGACATCTTCATGTGTGTCAGGGACAAATCACAGGTGGGGAAGGACGTTATCCAAGCATTGCGGCGAGCATTCCCCCAAGCAGGAAAGATTGAGGCGTTGCCCTATGGCTCACTGCTTGCGCCGTAGTAGTTTGCTGATTTTACCTAGGAAACCTGTGGGTTTGGACTGAATGTCAGGTGGTCTTACTTTGTATTTGCTGGTATCTCTGTTTGCCTCTTGTATTAAATGGAATTCCCGCTCGGAAATCTCGAATTTCTCCCACTCGCCTGGGAAGTCGATGCCAGCAAAGCGCCTGTCAAACCTGGTTACAAGGTTGTGTTTTACCGCACCGAAGTCGGAGAAATCCGATTCCATACGGGTCTCCACATAGACCTCAAGTAAGTTCTTCTCAGCGAAGTCAAATAGCTCCGTGAGATATTTGAACTGTTCCAAGAAGAATTCGACATCCTCATCCGGCTTGGCAAACGGATCCCGATAAACGCCGAGGCGCTCATTTTTACCAGAGGTGGTTCTGAGTGCAGTCTTGACCGAATCGAAGGTAGCAGATCGAATTCTCTCGCGAAATTGGTCAGATATGAATACATCCATCGAGATGCAGCCACCCTTATGTCCGTACAAAAGCGCGTCTGCTGCTGTACACCAGTTGTCCAACCGCTCTGCATAGATATCATACGCAAAGTAGAATATTAGCCTACCATCCAATAACAAGAGTTCCTCATACGTAACCAGATTGGCTATGGCAGCCTCTGGTGCAACTTCCTTCAACATCGCGTCTTTGCCAAAGGATCGTGCAATCTTCTTTGCCACTTCCAATTGGTCAGGATAGAGACGCGAGTGCGCAGCCAGCGCTTTTTCCTTTGGAATACCTTCTTTCAGCCGGCTCAGCAAAAAATCGTCACCTTGAAGATAGACTATGAGCTTTCCGACAGGCACCTCAGTCCACACTCGCTCTACTTCAACATCGTCAAAGGCAGCCCACAGAATGCTAACGCTCACAACATCGTCTCCCGCAAATGCTGATATTCATTATATTGCGGTTGAACTGTAATCTCAAACATAAAACAGTCGGCTAACATGTGACAATCCAGGATTCGCTCACCGGCGCTCAGCGGCTTAGCTACCATAACTCCGTTTCAATCGAGAAATCCGTGCCGGAACGTAAGGTCTTCAAGTTTGAAGGCCGGAACCCGCTGATATTTGAAGGTGCAGGCGCGGAAGTGGTTATCCGCGAAATCGGAGAAGTTGTCTACCACGGAGAAGTGCCGCCAGAGGTACAACCTCTGTCTGCCCCCGGACTTCACCTGACTTCATCACGTGATTATCTACACCCTGCGAGCACCACCGAAGACGGGACGCCGGCAACTTATGTCAGGAACTGGAGTTTCACCTACATTGCGGCCAGCAACGCGGAGGTCACGGCAGCTTTGGCACAGTTCTACCAGCGCCTCAAAGGCCAGCCGGAGTAGGGGACTCACCATGGGATGGAAGAAAGTGCCGGGTGCCGAGGGCTTGGAAGTCAACGAAGAGCTCACAGTTGAAGGCAAATTGCTCTTCAAGAAAGCGGACCCGAAAGCCAGATTCAGTGATGCAATCAGTCGTGTCAATGGTATTTTCGGCAGCTATTTCGACCCGGTCTTCATGAACGACCCGGCCATAAAAATCAAGGGGAACCACATGGAGGTTCGGGTTGACGCTACCGACTACTTGCTAAAGCTGTTTTGCGCAAACATAGACATACTGACTGTAAAGGAAATCAAGAGAAGCTGGGAGCGCAAGAAGTGGCAAAACCTACCTGAGCAGAAGCTTATGGAGAAATGCATCGAAGAGCTATACGAGAAGCAACAACTGAGTGAGCAAACCAAAGTTGAGCTGAAGGAGTATCAAGGGTTTCTCAAGCTTCAGCGCATAATATACTACAGGGAACCCGATGGCGAGTTTGACGCCACAACCGCTGAGGCTCACGTATTTTTCATGGGGACGGGGCTCAATGTGGAAGCTCGGATATCGGGTCCTGAAGAGCGCAAGGCGCTTCAGCGAAAACTGAATGTGTCCGAGACTGGCCGATACGACCTTGAAACTGCAAGAGCTGTCAAAGCGCTGCAACAGAAACTACGCAAGAAGCGTCTATACAATGGGCTGGTTGACGGCCTCTGGCGTCGCGGCCTCGCAGATGCCTGGGTGGAGTACGAGAGGTTAGAAGAGATAGCTCTCAAGAAGGTGGAAACACCAGGGGCACCAATCAAAGGAAAGATTCGCGAAGAGAATGCGGAGAAAGAACGACAGAAGAACCTGCTGTTCCAAAACAAACTGCCAAAAGGCAAGCTCGTTTATATGTCTTCAAAGGGACGGATAAGTGACTGGGGCAGACTGGACGAGGCTGTTTCGAGTGAATTTTCGAGAGAGTTTTCCGGCCTTTTCAGGCAAGTCAAGTTTGTTGGGCAAGCCACAAAAGGCCAAATCGAAAACACCTTGAAAAAGCTCACTCCAGACGATATATTTGTTTGGTCGGGGCATGCGAACAAAGGCTACATTTCAGGCTACGGGCGAATCGGCTATGAGAAGATACACGCAAAGGAGGTGCGGAGTGCTTTGCGAAAAGGAGAAGCGCCGAAAATCGTCATACTGATGGGCTGTAGTACACGGGAAGTTGCGCAAGTATTCTTTGAATGCGGTAGCAAGCTGGTTTTACATACTACGGGAGATTTTTGGGGCAATGAAAAGCATAAGAGAATATTTCTGAACTTGCTCGCGTACTTCATTGCCGGCAAAGGAACTGTGCGTGAAGAACTGACGAGAATTCAAAACAGAATGAAGCGTGAGGCGTTAGTTGACTACAGCAGGAACATCTCACTGCTCATTGACCTGAAATACTGGGGTTTGGATGAGAGGAACGATGACAAATAGAAGAGCGGTCAAAATCGCAGTAATTTGCATCGCTTGCGGTGTGGTTACGACCATAGTCGCTTTGTGGGCAAGCGGGTACTGGCACAGGAGGTATCTCTACACCCGCCTGATGCGAATCGGCGAGACTTCTGATATGAAAGAAACCGCTATTCTATACAACAGGGTATACTTCGAAGCGACGGATGAGGACTTTGCGTGGATTGTAAAGCTCTTCGGCAAGGTTAACCTGAGAGTGGACTTAGCAATAATCGACCTCATCCGGGATAAAAGCTTGTCAAGATATATACCATGGATGCTAACCCTTCTCGATCACGAGGAATCAGACATCAGAATAACAGCCTCTGACCACCTCCTATGCTTTGCTGAGGATGCACGCAGTGGCTCAGTGGATCTGTCAGATGACGAGGTGAGGTACATAGAGAAAGCTGCGGTTCGCCTGATCTTCGACAAACACAAAGATGTCAGGTTTTGCCTTCTTGCACAGTTGTGTTTCTACGTGCGAGATAGAGCTGTCCTGGCCAGCGCATATTTGCTGGCCGACGAATCTCCGGAGGTCAGAGAAGAGGCAAAAGCCGAGGTCCTGTGCTTTCTGAAAAAGCACAGAATAAAGGGGCGTTCCAAGGCCGAAGAGACAAACCCTCGTGAGGTTGCAGGAAAGTTTCTTTCTTGGTGGAAAGTAATAAAACCGAAGCTGCCGAAGCAGTTGCTTCCCGAAGGGCTGACAGAAGAAATGGTTCTCTCCCGGTTGGCGGAATTCGCCGCAAGCCCTAACCCGCCACCAGAAGACTGACCAGACCAACCGCCTGCGAAGGAAATCCAACTGCACATATTCTCTTAACAGGCCCTCATGCACAAAACGCAGGCAATAAAAAGCACGTCCGGCAGGATTCGAACCTGCGACCCTCGGATTAGAAATCCGATGCTCTATCCACTGAGCTACGGACGCGTACCCAGTCTATTCTACAGTCCAGACGCGGACCAGTCAACGAGGTTTGCGCGCTTTTTGCATGCTATCGAGAAGCGCCGCCGCCTGACGGCCCGGAATGCTCCTGGGTGCAAGCTCCACAGCTTTTTTCAGGGATTTCTCCCGCGCCTTCGGGTCGGCAGCGCTGGCGAGGCCGAGGTGGTAGTGAATCTCCGCGAGAAGTTCCCTGTCATCCGCAGGTGCCTTCTCGAGCGCTTCGCGCAAGACCCGCATCGCTTCCTCATCCCTCCCCATCCGGTGAAGGACAAGCCCGAGAGTGTCAAGACACAACGCCGTGTTGTCCGGCACACCTGCAATAATGCGTTCCACGACAGAGTCGGCCTTCTCAGGCTTCATGCCCCTTGTTGCAAGGAGGCTGCGCGCAATTTTCTTCGCTTCCTCCAGCTTCTCAATCTTCCCGCGCTCTATGGCAAGCGCGCGGCGCGCGAGAGCCTCGGCTTCCCCCAAATTCCCGCCCTGTGTCGCGTACGAGTAAGCAAGCGCGTTTGCGGCGTCGGACAGTTCCGGGTCAAGCTCGAGAGCCTGCAGGAATGCCGCCTGGGCCTTGTCAAACCGGCCGAGCGCAAAGTGCGCAAGCCCCACGTTGTAAGTCCTCCTGGCCTTGACGCTCGCCGTAGTTGCATGTTTCAGGGCAGCCTCATACTCCTTGAGCGCTTTCTCCCATTCCCCCACCCGGTGGAGCACCCGCCCGAACTCGTTCCTGAGGTCTGCAGACAGCGGCCAGTCCACAGCCGCCAGGGGACAGACAATCAGCATGCACCGCCCGCTCGCGTCCCAGAATGCGCTGAACCGTCGCCAACTCATGAAAACGTCAGGCTTGTAGCCGTTGTGGCAAACCACCCCGCTGCCCGGGGCGCAGGCTGTTACCGTGATGTAGTGGCCCGCAAACGGGAGCCCCGTCCCCAGCAGGCAGATTACTGGCCGCCCCGCAGCGAGGTGCGACCGCAGCAGCTCCACGCTTCCTTCGGGCTCCTCGCTCCACAACCCCTTCATGCGGGGGTAGTCAATCATGTCAGTCAAGCGCGTGCCGCCGATACCGGGAACGACGACCTGATGTGCGATTTCCGCAAGCTCGTCCGAAGCGCCGTAATACGAGAGCGTCCCCGCCAGCGCGGCTGCCCCGCAGCCGTATCTGCTCTGCATGTAGAATGGGACATCCCTTACGCACGAACCTTCGACGCGTCCGCTGGCGATGTCTTCGATAAGCGCTCTGGCAGGGACAGTCTCAAGGGCGAAGTGACTGGCAAAGTGCGACCTGAACTCGCTTACGATAAGCGACGGCTCTGATGCGTAGGTCTTTGCGTACGAGAGCGCCCCAATCAGGCGCAGCTTCGCGGTTTGGCTGCAGCCGGCAAGGGCCAGCGGCACAATGAGTGCCGCGCACAGCAGCACCCTAATAACGGCGGCGGTAATAGTAGCCACGGTCTGCATCAATCAGTATTATGATGAGCCACACAATCAGGGCCACGAACAACACGAAAATCAGGAAGTCCCAGAAATACCAGTAATACCCGCCTGCCTTCGCCTGGGCAGCCTCCTGCTGCAGCAGCGAAACACGCTCAGGACCCAGCTTCGCAATCGCCGCGTCAATCTGGGTACGGTCGTAGCCCTTCTGCGCCAGGGCTGTCCTGGCACGCTTGAGCGCCTCAGGGGCCCCGTCGGATTCCTGCGCCGGCAGCGGTTTGCCCAGGCCCGCGTAGCACATGCTTGACAGGGCCAGCACGGCCAGTGCGGACACGATTATCAGTTTCAAGCTCACCTCTACGCCTCCAAACTAATAGCCGTAGCGTCGGTAACTTGCCGAATCAACAAGCAGGATTATCAGGTAGACGATAAGCATCACAAACAACACGAAGAGCAGGAAACCCACGAGGTCCCCGCCGGCTTTCGCCTCATCGACCTGCGCGCCAAGCAGGCTGAGCTGCTCAGGCGTTAGTTTCGCCAGCGCCACACCGGCAAGTTCCTTCGAGCAGCCTTTCGCCTCGAGAGCCTTGAGCGCCTGCCTGTACGCCGGCGATGACTTGATTCCATTAAGCGATTCCTCCGGCGCCTGGCTCGGAAGCGGCTTACCCAGCCCCGCGAGCGCGGCATGGGCCGGCGCGAAAAGGACAACACCCGCGCAGAGCATCAAGAGGATGTATTTCACTTCGCTCTCCCCCCG
>DAOVDS010000351.1 GCA_030669415.1 bacterium | reverse complement strand
TACGGCGGACCGGCAGGCATGGTGAAAGAATTCCGGGCCGCAGGCGGCGCGGGTAAACATCCGCGGGCTGAAGCCCGCGGCTTTCTGTGGTTTTGATGTATCTCCCTATGCTTGCGCATGGGGCTTCTGTGGTTGGGGTTTTCCCCACCAGTAAATGGTGGGGCTTTGGAATTATCGGTGTCAATCCGTAGTTCCGGGTTTATTCGATTTCATGCAGGATATGCGGGGGGAGGTGGGGGCGGATTTCGGGATATTCGCGCAGCAGGTTGCGTGCATGGTCGAGGTCTCCTGCGCGCACGTGGCATTCCACGAGTCTGGCCGCCATCTTCGGGTCGGGGTGGAGCGTGTGCAGCACTTCGAGGTCGGACGCGGCATCCGCGTAGCGTGCCAAGTGGTAGAGCAGGTTGGCGCGTGCGAGCCGCGAGCGGGCATCCTGCGGGTCGCCTTTCAGTACCACATCGAGGCGGGTGATTGCTTCCTCGTCTCTGCCGAGCGCCATATACGAGAGCGCGAGGTAGCGGTTAAGCGCAACATCGTCTGGGTAGTGGCGCATGCCCTTCTGGAGCACTTGGGCAGCGGCGGGGTAGTTGCGCCGGTTGAAGTGGAAGACGGCCTGTGCGCCGTAGTCACTTGAGCGCACGCCGGGGAAGCGCGGGCCCCAGGCGTTGAAGAGCACGCCGACTGCAAGCGCCGAAGCGGCGAGTATTGCGATTGCCCCGTAGTGCTTCTTCTTCAGGTTCTCCAGTGCGAAAGTGACGCCGCAGCCGCCGAGTATGGCAAACGGCACTGCGGCGGGCAGGCGGTAGCGCGAGACGAAGAAGAAGAACATGGTGGGCACAAGCAGGGATGCGACAATGCCTGTCAGAAGCCAGACCTGCGGGCCGGCGTGTTTTCTGAAGGCAAGATACGCGCCTATTGCCATAAGCGGGGTGAGCAGGTAGAAGCCGACGAAGGCGAGGCTGAGAATCCACGAGGACTGTCGGAAAGCGTAGAATGAGGCGTTATTCGGCGTCTCGAAGCTGCGGAAGAAGTAGTACGCTTTTGCGAACCAGAGGCCCACAACGCTGGTGAAGGAGTCGTGTGTTGCGTATGTTTCGCGCACGACGGGCCAGAACGCGCCGTCTGTCTTTCGCATGATTTGGCCCATCTCGTCGGGGATTACGAGCCCGTCGCCGGAAGATTCCGGGCCGTTACCGAGGATGAAGGTGGCGCTTCCCACGGAGGAGAAGGAGAGCACCGGCGCACCGACCGCGGCGTTTCGCACAAACAGCGGCACAAGCACGAGGATAAAAACACCTAATACTGCGCCCGCGGCGACCATGGTTTTTCTGGGCTCGCGCCTTCCGAAGACAAGCATGACAGCGAGGGTGACAAGCAGCAGGAGCAGGGCGGTGGACTTGAGCAGAAAGAAGAGGCCGAGAACTGCGCCTGCGGCGAGCCACCAGCGCAGGGAGTCTTTGCGGAACGCCTCGGTCGCGACGAATGCGAACAGCGCGGTTGCGAAGGTGAGAAAGGTGGCGCGCAGCAGGAGCACGTCGTAGAAGTAGAGCGGCCCACAGAGTGCGAGGAGCGCGGCGGCGATGACGGCCGCCTTCCTGCCAAAGAGATGCAGTGCAGTGAGATAGGTCAGCAGTATCGTTGCGAGTCCGGCGAGAAGCTGGAACACCTTGATGGCGCTCGGGCCGTCGGAGAAGACGGCGTGGAAAATCGCCGCGAGATAGTAGTAGCCGGGGTCCTGGTAGTAGCGTTTGTGGCCGTACCACTTCTGCCACTCTTCGGGTGTGCCGAACTTCGCGTGCCAGTTGTGGTAGGGGTGGAGCGGCTTGTCGAGCAGGATGTCGCCGGCGGCGATTTCGCTTGCGCCGCGGTGGAAGAAGTTCATATCGCAGTCCCGCCACTCGTACTGGCGCCAGCAGGGCCCGCCGGCAAGCTCGACGAGAAGCAGTATGCGCAGCAGCGCCGAGACTGCGAGAATGATGACGAGTTCGCGATGGGAGCGCAGGACGCTCTTTCGCGGCGGCTCGGTATCGTGGCTGCTGTCATTGTTCATGTCGGGCACCAGTTTGCTATGATTTGGCGCCGGTGTCAACAAATTATCCGTGAAGGGGTGAAGGGGCGGTGAAGGGGCTGTTTTGCGTAAATTCTGTTGACGGAATAAGATAAACTGGTATAATCCTGCGGGTTGATGTGTATATATTATAGACTGTACGGTATGCGGAGTATTGAATAAATGCCCAGAGCCCTTGTTTGCTCAATTCTGAGTCTTCTGCTGATGTTAATCATCTCCCAGGCTGCTTACGCGCAGTTGCGCACAGATGAACTCGGGAACACTGAGAAGAGTCAGCTTGACGCAATCGCGGAGGAAGTCAAGAAGAACCCCGATGACGGCGACATCGCTTTTGCACAAAGCCAGAAGCTGATAGAGGAGTGGAATCACCAATACGCCTTCAACAAGCTCAAGGGCCTTTACAGTGCGGGCTCGGAGCTGATAAAGGCCAAGATAGTCAAGGCAATGGGTGTAGGCAGAGAGAAGGTCGTCAAGGCGCCGGAGTACTGGGGAATCCTCGAACAGGCGCTCGAAAGCACAGACAAGGTGCTTGCAGAAGAAGTAGTGACAAGTCTTGCCCGGCTGGAGAGCGAGGAGTACTTCGGCAAGCTGCTTGAGAAAATCAAATCGAAGGACTGCTCCAGGACTTCGACGGATAACATTGTGAAGACGCTGTGCCGGTTTGAGACAGGCGGCTCGAAGAAGACTATTCTCACGACAGACACGATTGGCATCAGGATAGAGGTAGTGAAGGCTCTTGCCGGCAAGGGTGACAAGCCCAACAGCAAATGCCTTGTGGATGCGCTGGGCAAGAAGTTCGGGGAGGATTTCTCCGACCGGAAGAACCTGGACAAGTGGTGGGAAGAGAACAAGAGCAAGTCAGTCGCGCAGATATTCGAGGAAGCGGCCCGCAAACATCAGAAAGCCACGGTCCTCGAGAGGGCCCGTGCGCAGAACAGCAGGCGCAAGCTGATTGCCGCGAAGATTGAGAAGTTCGAGGTAATAGAGAAATACGACCGGAAGAGTGCGATAGAAGAGTACATGAAAGAGTTAAAGACACCTGACCCCGACACCACGCCGGAGGTGCTCGAGCATGTGATAAGAAGGCTGGCCCAGCTTAATGCCGGGCAGGCGTATGACCTGCTGGTGCAGCAGTTGCAGTCCGAGTTCAGCGGGGTCCGGATTGAGGCGATAAAGGCGCTCGGAGTGATAGACGATGCAAAGGCGTTTCCTGAAATCGTTAAGAAGATTGCTGCAAAAGGTGCCAACGAGCGGCTTGCGGCAGTCAACACGATAGCCATGCTGGGCAGCGGCAAGGCGGCCGAGGCGCTGCGCGGTGAGGCGCTCAAGGTTCTGCTTGGTGCTCTCAAGGCTGAGAAGGACCAGTCCGTCCTGAGGGCAATCGTCCAGGGGTTGGGCCAGGTGGGCCTGCCTGCGGCGGTGGTGCCGCTTGTGGGTCTTGCGGCCTTCGAGGAGGGCGGCAAGCTGAAGCTGCGCGATACAGTCAACAACGATTTCAGGATTGATGTGGCCGAGGTGCTTGGCAAGATACTCAGGTCAGGTCAGAAAGCTGAAGAAGCGCACAGGAAGCTCGCAATCAGCTACATGCGGGCGCTACTGACTGTTGAGAACGTCAACGTGAAATTCGCGGCGATTGACAATCTGGGCAATGTTGGTGCCGGGGAGGCTACGGGTGT
>DAOVDS010000424.1 GCA_030669415.1 bacterium | reverse complement strand
ACGCCAGCACGCAGAGTGCTGTAAGAAAACTCGCAACTATCAGCTTCTTCATCCGTCTTCTCCCCGCAACAGATACCGCCTTGAAGCCCAGTATAGCGCATCAAACATATTGGACGCAACCAAATACCTCTCTATGCGGTTTGGGCGGGGTCAAGCAAGGAAGAATCTACCGGGACTTGTGAGCAGCCAGGACTTCGCTATATGCCCAGTCAACTGACCAGACGCAAGTCGCGTATCCCCGATACGGCCAGTAGCCCACCCTGTCGCCGAAACATATGGCTCCAGAAGGGTCGCAGTCGTGCTGGTGCTTCGCCAGGTGAGGCAGGAGGTCTCTCACTTTTTCCGTGGGGAGGGTCTCAATGAAGTAGACATAGTGAATGTCAAGAATGCCATCGAAATCGAGGGGTTCAGATGGCTCTTCGCCGTCGAGTGCACGGAAGTAAGCCAGCATCAATTTCTCAAATTCCGCGTAATCGAATTCTCCATCGGAGCGCGTGAACCTCTCCTGTATCAACGGATACACCTTGCTACGATTCTTTTGAGAGAAAAAGAACCCCGGGTGCGTCCACCAGAGGTGCAAATTGACGGCGCCCCATGCAGCAAACAGAAGCACAAGAAGGACAAGGACTCCGGTATTCGCGATTGAGACTGCGCGGATTCTCCTTTTACGGTTGAGGAAAAACACAGTTACCCAGGCAATGACAACAAGTACAGGCAGAATATACCCGAAGACTACACCCCAGCCTCCAAGGAAAGCCAGCAGGAATACAACTGCGAATAGTTTCAGGAGCTTTGCCGGCCTTACTTTTCCACCGCCTGACAGGCGAATGTCAATGAGCGTGCCAGCGAGCCCTGCTACAACAGCTACTGCTGCAATGTAGAGTATCTCTTTCACATCCCACCCAGAATCACACAGAGTCTCGAAGATTCCCTCTATATAATCAATGTTGCATCAGTGCTGTCACGTTCACGATAAATCCGAAATGCGGGAAATTTCTCTTGCCATGCAGAGAGTGTTTTTCGCTTCCATCTGTAGTATCAGAGGATGATAATGGTGCTTTGCCGCTGTGAGTGGAGAGGGCTGTGTTCAAGGTTGTAAGAGACACGAAGCGCTTGAGCGAGATTCTGTTCGCGTTCGCGAAGAACGGTTTTTCCTCGTGGGTCGAGCAGACGAAGCTCTACGAGTACCTCAGCGCCACGAAGAAGTTCATCACGAAAAAAGAGGTCGAGAAGCGCCCGCCGGCAGAGAGGTTCCGCAAAGTATTAGAGGAGCTGGGCCCGACGTTCATCAAGCTGGGCCAGATTCTCTCCACAAGGAACGACCTGCTGCCGGACGACTGGATTACCGAGTTTGCGAAGCTGCAGGACGAAGTCCCCTCAACGCCGATTGAAGAGTTCGATGCCCACCTGGAGAAGGAGATCGGCAAACCCGTAGGCGAGGTCTTCAGCCGGTTCGACAGGGAGCCGTTTGCAGCCGCGTCAATCGCGCAGGTTTACAGCGCAGAACTTGCCGGCGGCGCGAAGGTCGTCGTCAAGGTCCAGCGCCCGGGGGTCGAGAAGACAATCGAGACAGACCTCGACATTATGGCCCACCTGGCCGAGCTTGCGCACAAGCACATCGAGGCTGCACGCGACTTCAACGTAAAGGGCGTGGTGCGCGAGTTCAGCCGCCACATCAGGCGCGAGCTGGATTACACAATCGAGGAGAGGAACCTGCTTCGCTTCCGTGAGAATTTCGAGGACAACCCGAAAATCTACATCCCGAAAGTCTATTCCGAGCACACGACCAAACGCTGCCTCGTAATCGAGAAGCTGGAAGGCTCAAAGGTTTCGGACTTCGAGGCGGACATCGAAACGCGGCGCGAGCTTGCCCGAATCGGCACCCGGGCTGTCCTGAAGCAGGTTTTTCAGGATGGCCTCTACCACGCGGACCCGCACCCCGGCAACATCTTCATTCTCGAAGGCAACGTAATCGCGTTTATTGATTTCGGCATGGTCGGGCGCGCAGAGCCCCAGACGCGCCGGGTACTCGCCAAGATGCTCATGGCAATCCACGTCCGTGATGTGGACAAGCTCGCCAGGCTGCTTCTTAATGTCGGCTCACCCTCGGGCGATGTGGAGATGCGCGAGTTGAAGCTCGACCTCGCCGACATAATTGACCGCTACTACGGCAAGACGCTCAAGAATGTCTCGCTCGGCGATGTGATAAGCGATGTGTTTGTCGTAATCCGCCAGCATCGCATAAACGTACCTGCCGAGTACACGATGATTCTCAAGGCGCTTCTTACAGTGGAGAAGGTCTCGTTCAAGCTCGACCCGGACTTCGACTTCACCGAGGAAGTAGAGCCGTTTGTAAAGAAGCTGTTC
>DAOVDS010000260.1 GCA_030669415.1 bacterium | reverse complement strand
CCACTTCGAGCGAGTGCTGCAGCACGTTCTGCCCGTAGGAGGTGCGGAAGCGCAGTCTTCCCAGCAGCATGACTTCACGGGGGTGCAGACCGTGTACGTCGACGTCCATGCATATCTGCTTGCCAGTATTCATGATAAGTTCATTCATTTCTTTCTTGGTGTTTTCCACCACTTCTTCGATACGCGCCGGGTGTATGCGCCCGTCGGCAATCAGCTTTTCGAGCGCTCTTCTTGCCATTTCGCGCCTGACCGAGTCGAACCCGGAGACCACCACCACTCCGGGGGTGTCGTCCACAATGAGGTCGATACCGGTGGCTTTCTCGAAAGCGCGTATGTTGCGGCCTTCGCGTCCTATGACCCTGCCTTTCATCTCGTCGTTGGGCAGGTCAATGGTGGAGACGACGATTTCCTGCGTGTGTTCGGCCGCGACGCGCTGGATTGCGGTAGCGATGATTGTGCGTGCCTCGCGGTCGGCCTCCTCACGGACGTGTTCGGTCTTCCTTTGGATAAGCGCGGAGACCTCACGGTCAATCTCCTCTTCGAGCTTTTCGAGCAGCAACTGCTTTGCCTCTTCACGAGAGAGGCCGCTGACCTTGTGGAGCACCTGTCGCTCTTCTTCGACCATCTCGTCAAGCTGGTCCTCTTTTTTCTTGAGGCGCTCGCCCCGTTTCCTGAGGTCCTGCTCGGAACGCTCGATAAAGCGCTCTTTCTTGTTGAGGATATCGACCTTGTTGTCGAGCCCATCCTCGCGCTTGGAGAGCCGTTTTTCCCAGGAACGAAGCTCATTTCTGGCATCCTGGAGCTCGGACTCCATGGTCTCCTTGCGCTTTATTATCTCCTCTTTGGCCTGAAGCTGCGCCTCTTTCACCGCCTCGTCAGCGCGTCTCTTGGCATCTTCGAGAATGTACGAAGCCGTGTGCTGCGCGGATTTTCGCCTCAGGGCGATAATGACGTAGGCCGCAATCGCCCCGAGGGCAATTCCGACGGCAAGGCCGATAATCAATGACTGTGGTTCCACTTGAGTGTGCCTCCAAATATCAAGTCAAAGCTGCTCAACATGGGATATTGAGCTTTGGAGGAGCTCAGGAAGTGATATGTTGAAACGGGTCCGGGTGTTCTCAGGAGTTGCAGCCTGGTTCGCGCGGGCCTCCTTCAAGCAGGCGGCGCCCTTTCAGTGCACAACAAGCGAGCTGCGGGTTCCTGAGAGTCAACTGTACCCCTTTCAAATGCCTATGAGAAAACCCCAAGGGCTCGAATTGGCAGGACCTGAAACTGGCACACAGTATCAAGCGGGACTAATCTTCGAGAATGTCTATTCTTATTACCTTAATTACCTCAATCTCCTTGTCGCCCCACTTCTCCTTGACAATCTCACCTACCACGCCGACGCGCTTGCGCAGGTAGTTGTCAAGATTGATACTTGCGTCAGCACTCTTGAGATAGTACCGTGGCTCGCTGCCTGGCGTCACGTACAGGCGATGCGTAGCCGGCGGCGGGTTCAGGAGCTTTCCAAAGTCGTCAACGTTGCCCTCCGCCGTGTACTTGGGCTTCGGCTTAGTGCCAGCTTTGAGTATTTTCAGGATCCTCTGGTATTTCTCCTCAATCTCCTTTTTTTCTCTTTCGTAGTCCGCTCGGATTTTCTCAGCTTTCCTCAGCTTCTCTTCAAGCTCTTTCTCCTTCTGTTTTTTCTCGAATAAGAGCCTTTCAAGCTCCTTTCGCTCCTTGTCAAGCGCCTCTATCTGCTCCTTGAGCTGTCTGAGACGCCGTTCGTACTTGTCCTCCTGCCCATTCCCCTTGGGGGGGTCGGTCGGCTCGACAGCGGTCCCGCCCTCGAGCTTCACGAACTTGGCAGACATGTACGCGGTAAAGCCCTTAGGGGGCCTTATCTTGTACCAGCCGTTCTTTGTTCCAACAATCCTAACCTTGTTTCCCTTGTTCACCTGGCCGACGACGACGTCCTCGCGCTCAATTCCGGTGCGGACATTCACTTTCTCGCCCGTGACTTCGCCCATCAACGCGCCGCCTTCCCTGACCTCCTTGATGTAGTTCTTGCTTATCCAGAGAATAACTTCCCGGGGCATTTCGATCTGGTACCAGCCATCTTTCTTGCCGATGACCGCGACCTTGGTGCCTTTTCGCAGCTCCAGGAGTATCTTGTGTTTGGTATCCGGGCCGGTTCTTACCCGAACCTTGTCCCCGGTCAGGACTCCGGCCTTGGGAGAGTTATCCTGGGCCTGGAGCAGAAAGGGGGTGAGCACCACGAGGAATGCTATGGAAATGACTGACAAGACTCTCAACATTACTGCCTCCTCACAGAGGCTGTGATTTCGCTTTAAGTAATCCAACCGGATACAGCCGTCCTGCGAGCAATCGCCGTAGATGTTCACAGAATATACTGTATCAAGAACATTATAGACACAACCCCTGATACTGTCAAGTGGTTTCCAGCTACTATATCGACAAATTCGGGCCATCTGTTTGACGCAAGGGGCAAAAAGTACCCGGACACAGGCATTTTTTCCTGTTTTTATCTGAAAAACGCATAACTGATTTGCAATCCGTCGCCTTGGTCCACTAAATCCTTTACTTAACAAAGACTTAGAGTAAGCCATGGAATCATTCGACAAGGATTTGCGCAAGGTCATTGAAGCGTGGCTACGACTGCCGGAGCATGTCAAGAAGGCGATTCTGGTTTTAATAATGGGGGTGGAGGAGGTACGCCAAATTCACGACGAAGAGTAGCCAGAACATCACCGAATGTTTCTTTTATTCTCCCCTTATCAAAACGAATTTGTTGTACACCATTGATGTTGGAGAATTTTGCCACACCTTCTTCCAGTAGCACAATAGCTCTCGAAAAGCTAAGTCTTCCTTGAAAAAGACCAAGTTCGTGGACGACATTTAACCTGGGGTGGAATTCGCCACTTACGGTTTCATCTTCACCCGTCATAACAAGAATAGCGAAAGTGCTCTTTGAGGCCATTTCCTCAAGAACATCCCTTATTTCATGTCCAGCCCGAGCTCCAATCTCATAAGCTTCTACGTCGTACTCGTGTTGTTCATGTAGATGGTCCTTTAGCTTTAGCCACTGCCCATCGTGTCCATGTCCAATGAAAATCGTGGGCGAGATTATATCTTTTTTAGGTTCAGGCAACTTTGATGCTTCGTAATGCTCTTCAAAGACTTCAAACACGGCTTCAATTTTTGCCCGACTATCTGCATTCACATTTACCGTGGTGTCCCCATAAGCAAACCAATAGACCTCTAAAGCTCTGCTTCCTTCATTCCTTTCGAAGTTGAAGCTCAATAATTCCTCTTTGCGGTAGTCGGCAAAGAACTCATCTTCGCTATCATGCGTCCAAGATATATCACCTACACGAACTCGAAGGATTGTTGACGAGAATCGAGATTCATTGTCTTTCAAATACCCCATAAGAATTTTTTCAGCTTTTTTGAAAACTACTGGGTCGAACTTAGTTTTCAAATAAGTCTTGGACTTCTTCATGTCGATTCTCCAGTAAGGCGTATAACTCCACAATCCCGGCAGTGGGAACACGACCGATTTAAGATTGCGTAATCACGAATTCTTAATTGACTCAACCTCTCTTTTTACTCTTGCTAAGATATTTGCTAAATCACTCAGCGTGTTCTCTATACCCTTTATTCTGTGTTCAGTTATGGGAAACTGACCCAGCAATGACCTCAACCTTGTAGCTTCCATTCCATAGAGAGCCATACATAAAGTATCTATTTTGGTGTCCACATCGTTAAGACACAGCATAACGTTGTCCAAAGTCCATTTAGCCATTGACTGACCTCCTCATAAACACATTCATTTGCACTGCAAGTTTACCACCCACAACCAAACATCATCAAGTACAAAAAAGTGCCCCACAGGAAATAACTATTGCGGGTTTGTGTTTTATTCCGTGCTGTAAACAGCACGGCTAAAAGAAGTTCCGCCTTGCAGGCAAGGCGGCTAAACGGCTATTCCTCTTTTAGCGAGTTGTCGATGGATTTGACGATGTCGTGCATCCGGAAGAAGACTATCCAGATTTCGCACGTGATTCGCCATGCGATATTGCCGAGTGTCAGCGTAACCAGCCCCATAATAACGGAGTAGCTGCTGAAATCCATAATCAGGCCGAAGATGGAGCCGAGGCCCAGAAGCGTAATTGCCGCGGCGCCTATGACGTAGATAATCTTGATAAACGGCCTTGTGATGAACATCTTGAAGAGGAAAAATTCCGCAAGCCAGTTCTCTGCAGCTTCGGCATGGACCTGGGCCTTGGCTTCGGATGTCGTTTTCTCTTCTTCCTGCTTCGCCTCTTCCTTCTTTTCTTCTTCTGCCACTTTCTCACCTCCTGTGGGGACATTGTTCTGAAAGCAGTCTTTCACCTGCATGGCTATGATAAGCACGCAGCGGGAGAGGTCAAGAAGGAATAGCCCTGATTCGCCCACAACCTGGAGATACCCGGAGTTTGGGGCAAATGTGTGCAGGGAATCAAAGAAATTGTTGACCCGCCCCGTGCGATTAGTGTAGAATATATTTAGAGAGGAAAGACTGAAGTTACATCGAACGTTGCTGGAGCGAACAATCTTGAGAAGAGGATTTTTTTAGGAGGTGTCGTATGAGGAGTTTTGTGCTGGCGGCGTTTGCGGTCGCACTTGTCGTATCTGTGTGCGGGTGTCCCCAGACTGCTCCGCCCACGAAGGTTTCCGAGGAAAAATTGATTGAGAGGTACAAGGAGGATGGCGACCACAAGGTTACTATCCTGTACTTCAAGAACAGCAGGTGCCCAATCGAAATGGAGCGCATTTTCGAGGGGGTTGCGAACCTGTCGGACGGCTCGGTCAAGCTGAAAGTAGTTGATGGCGATGTTGACCGCGAGGGCAAGGCCTCATACAATATCAAAACGTATCCAACGGCACTCTTCTTCGACGCTGCGGGAGATTTGAAAGAGCGTCATGGTCCCGGCATGAGCATGGCCGAGGCCAAGGCAATAGCCAGGAAGTACGGCGCGACCATTAGGACCGTCGAGGGCGAAGAACCGGAAGAGCCTGAGACTCCCAAAGAACCCGGCAAGGGTGGCGCGGGCGAAGGTGAGTCTGGCGAGGGCGGATAATAGTTCGCCAGGGCGCCTTGGTTCTTGCGTCTCTATTACTGAGCGGCGCGAGCTCGAAACAAAAGCACCGCTGTCTGCACATATTCTGTATGGCTTTCTTTTGGCGGCATAGCCAAGTGGACCAAGGCGACGGATTGCAAATCCGTTATCCGTCGGTTCGAATCCGACTGCCGCCTCTTTTCTTTTCTGGCATAACCTCTTGTGAGAACTGGTCTTGCGGGGTACTTCAAGATGGTTCGAGGCAGGGTCAGTTTCGGCCAGAATGGGTCGTGATACAATTTTGATACAACTGGTCACTGTTTCTGCCCCCACCACGGCAGTATCTTGACTGCTTCCTGAACCACTTGGTCAGCGATGTTCGTATAGAAAGTGGCAGTTGTGGTGATGCTCGCGTGACCGGCAAGCCTTTGTGCAACAGCCCCAGCGATGCCCCGTTCTGCCAGCGTCGTGATGACTGTTCGTCTCAGGTCATGCGGGCTGCAATTTGGCACTCCGGCCTTCTTCGCAAGGCGCTTGAACCAGCGATGAGCCTCATGCAGCGGCCAGCGCGAACCTGAGACAAACACCGAAGAGTAAGGCGTGCCTGCTTTGTACCGGCGCACCAGCTCGCACGTGCAAGGCGAGATGTAGACTATGCGGTTCTTTCGGCTCTTTGGCGTCCAGCCCTCTTTCGAGCAGATATGCACAAGCCCCCGCTCTAAGTCAATGTCGCCAAATTCAAGATTGACGACCTCTCCGAGTCGGGCAGCGGTTTCAATCAACAGCCTCAACATGACCTTTCCGCGCAGGTCATCGCCAACTGCTGATAGTAAGGCGTTGATTTCTTCCGGCGAGAGCACGCGGATGGGCTTCTGCGCCGTCGCAATTGGCTTCATGCCTTCAAAAGGGTTTTCTGCGATGTAGTTCAGCCTGACCGCTCTGGAAAACATCGCTCGCATGTGCCGGACTTCCTTGTTGCAAGTGCTGGCGCTCTTACCTGCTTCCAGCCGGGCAGCCCGATAGTGTTCTGCCTGCCGCGCCGTTACATCACACACATACTTGGCAGGTATCATGTC